>JAHEZG010000028.1:0-1434 GCA_023251195.1 Chitinophagaceae bacterium
CCATCTTCATTTTACCATTCGGAACAGTAATCTCTACCACCTCACCAACAATCTTTCCTAATAATCCCTGACCGATAGGTGAGCCAACCGATATTTTTCCGATTTTAATATCTGCTTCCTTTTCTGAAACCAGTGTAAATAAATGATTTGACTTGGTTCCCAGGTTTTTCACCTTCACCTTCGACATAATCATCACCTTGCTATTATCCATTTTACTTACATCTATCAACTTTGAATTGGCAAGTGTGGTCTCCAGTTGATTAATTTTCATTTCCAGCATTCCTTGCGCATCCTTGGCTGCATCGTATTCTGCATTTTCTGAAAGGTCGCCTTTATCGCGCGCATCAGAAATGGCTTTTGATATTTCAGCACGGCCCTTGGTTCTGAGTTCAGAAATTTCTTTCTTCAGTTTGTCGAGTCCTTCTTGAGTAAAGTAGTGTGTTTCTGACATGTTATTCGGTTGATAATTAAAAAAAGAAAAACGCTTCAGTTGAGCTGAAGCGTTTGCTTAGTTGTTAAGTGGGTGTAAAATTACATATTTATTCGAGCCCCCAAAGTGTGGGTTCCGCCCCATGGATTTGAAGCGCGATAAGAATAATCCAATCCGATTGACGGGCCATTTTTCTTAACCGGTAATTCAAAAGTGAATCCGGCAGCTAATCCGGTGTACACATTTGTGCGGGTTGATTCTTTCAACAAGCCGGATTCAAAATTATAACCTGCACGAACCATGAACTGATCCTTTAACGAGTATTCCATTCCTGCACCAATGTTATCGCGTTGAAAAGAATGAGAAGTAAAGTTGGCGGTAATGGTTAACCGATGCGTGGTTTTATTCACTTCCATTTCCAGTTTTTTACCGAAATGTATATCGTACGATGCACCGATATTTAACAGCGATGGCAATTCAAACTGCTGTGATCTTTGCGATACGGTCATTTGGTAATCACCTTCAGCCGCGTCTCCTTTAAAAGTTAACGCATCGCCCTGGAATTTTATCGGAGTGCCAATGTTGCGAAGTGAAATTCCGAATTTAACACGGTCATCAAAATTTTTGTCGCCGGTTTTATATTGTATACCTGCATCAAAAGACAAACCTGAAGCCTTCGCATCAGCCACGCCTTCAGTAACTGCACGAATAACAATACCACCGAAAATATTATCAGAAAAACTTTTTGAATACCCGATTCCAAGGTTAATGAATTGCGGATGATAGGTACCCAATCCACCTTCGGGTAGATTGACAGTGGTAACCATGATATCTCCGAAACTCATGGCCATCAAATCAATTCCGAGCACACCACCTGATTTGCCCAGCGTTTGCGCAAAACCAAATGCATTAATGTTTATGCCTGTTCCTTTTAAATAGATGGAATGCGCAAATAACACCTCCGTTTTTTTGGTAAAGGCCAAACCGGCAATATTCAAATTCAT
>JAHEZG010000028.1:1444-20026 GCA_023251195.1 Chitinophagaceae bacterium
TCAAGGCCACGAACACTTCCGGTGTTTAAGCCATGCCATCCGCTGCTTCGAGCCCATGGATTAATCAGTAATTCATACGCACCGGCTTGTCCAGCACGATCTTTATTTCCTGCTATGGCTGGTAACAAGATGATTAAAAATCCAAGAGTAATTATTGATATTTTTTTCATTTCCGTTTGTTTGGATTTGATGAATGTTAATTTTTAGAAACTATCGAAATCGGTTGGTCGCATTACACCAAACCACTTTAATGTTTTTTCGCCAAGTCCTTCGGCAAAAATGTGAATGAGGTAAACTCCGCTTGACACCGGAACACCAACATTGTTTTTCATGTCCCAATCAATTGAAGTGATTGTGGCATCGTCTCTTTCAAACTTGCGAATTAAAATTCCATCAATGCTGTAAATTGTAATGGTACACTTTTGTGGCAGGTTGGTAATTTTTACACGATTATCAGTTTGGCTGGTTTCATATCCACTGTAAGAGTAGTATGGATTTGGAACGATGTTTATGGTATCCAGTGCATTTTTAGCAGTACTCGCATCACCTTTAACGGCAGCAAGATTTTTTGTACTGAATGTATATCTCGGAAATCCGCCATTGGTTTCGGCATTGCCTGTATGAAATTGTGTGTATGCTTTATCAACCCAAATGAACACGGTTGTTTCAGTTGGAATTAAACCATCGGCAAAAGATTTAAGTTGAAATCCTGATTCAAGCATGGCCATGCTTACCCATGAAATTTTACGGAACACATTTGAAGCAGTAACCGGGTTTAAATCGCCTCCGGTATTCAAGGCAAGGTTGTCACGGAAATAAACATCCTCATCATACTTGGTGCGGGCAATATAAATGTAATGACGGCCACCAAGCAAAACTTCACCGGTTGATGAAAAATAATCGGAAGTCGGATTCCAAATCATATCAGCTCCGTTTTGACCGGCGTTTCTTGAATCTTCAGAGAACATGATATTCAAGCGGGTGCCTGTTTCCAAATCAACAGCATAACCAGGAAACCAGGAATAGCCTTTCGACATTGGATCGGTAGCGCTTATTGTTTGATAGGTTCCATCTAAATTAAGCGACCCATGATTTCTGATTCCCAATTTTGGTGCTCCTCCTTCTGCCAAAGCCTTTTCAGGTTGTCCTTCCAGAACCAGACAGTGCGTCCACTTAGTTTTATCAGAAGTGAACACAATTTTTACACTTGTTAAACTATCAAGCTTATTCTGAATGCGTGAAGCATTGTTTGACCAGATAGGCCCCCAATCAAGATCTTGAGAACAAAGCGTGTAAGGCGCCCAGGTGCGGTCAATAATATTTTCAAAATTCTGATTGTCATCCACACCAACATAATCAGGGTGCTTGGCATCTTGCGGGTTAAATGTTCCGGCGCGTATCCAGTTTAAATCATCTTCACCTTCCTGATCCGGAATTCCGCTCAACCAGGTTATTTGCGGTTCATTAAAAGTTATTGATGATTCTATAAATCCATTATTATCATCAGTGCTTTTACTACCAGGATTTCTCACCTGCTTAATATAAACTGAAAGTCCCCAGTCGGGTATCATTTGTTCATTTCCAATGTTAATGGTGGTATCACTGTAAAGAACATCTCCTGTAGTAAGATCTGTCATTTTCCAATAAGAACTCGTATCAAACATAGTGGCGGCCCCACTAACTGAATCAATTAAAGTCAATTCAAAATTATCTGCAGGAACATTTTTTGGGTCAATAACCTTAATTCCAACAGGTCCGCTTCCGCCTTCATATTCCACTCTCGGATCAAATCCATTAGCTAAAATTGTGGCGATAGAATTATCAGTAATCTCTAATTTAAATCCACCGTTTCCTTTTCCTTCTTCACGAATTATTTGTGGTCCGTCGCCATATTCTGAATTAAGAATTAAACCATTGTATTCAGGTGACGGGATGTGTGGAATTGCCGTATAAATTTTAGTATTTTTTCTGCCTTGAAGGTATTTTGATTTTTGTAAATCAGAACCATTGTAAGCATAAGAAACAACCATGTAATAATATTTCTTATGATTCACTAAGCGTTTATCGCCGCTTGCAAAAGCATCGTTTTCAAATTGGAAAGAGTGCTGAATTCCAAGGTTTGCTCCATTTACTTTTAAAGTAGGAACATCGGCCTCTAAAAGCGGATCGTAAGTAAAATTGACAATTTTTGAAACGCTGTTTTTAACATCGCACTGCGCAACCAATCGTGATTTTGAAGGGTCACTTAATTCCTGAGTACTAACTTGTGTATTTAAGATTTGAAAAATTTGATATCCTTCAAAATTATAAAGTGAATCAGGATCACTAACCGCTACTAATACCGGATCCGAGTCACGGTATTTTTCAATCTTTTTAGTATTGTAAAGATTAAGAATAATTGTTTTGTCAAGCTCAATAATTCCGCTGTACGAATTTGCCAGCAAACCAGGGCTTCCTCCACCAGTATTAAATTCTCCTTCAGCTGTTAAATCAGGAGCGCTTGGTCCATCAAGAATTTTAAAGTTTGAATCAAATAAAGCCTGAGCCTTATCATCAGCAGTTTGTAATAAATTATAACTCGGACATGGATAAGTGCCAACCGGTGGGCGAACCCAAACCACTCCGATAATAATTTCGTTGCTTGCTCCAGGGGTTAACTTAAACGCGCCCGATGATTGAACAAATCGACGATCGGCAGCAGTATTATTTTCAGCACACTCAGACCAACCAGTCGGATCATTCGGAACACCCGGGAAAACATATTTTGTAGGAACAGAACCACCGTAAGCATTGCCACCTTCAGTAAATGGTGTTCCATCTTTCCATGATCCGGATAAGTATCCATAATAATGCGAAGCATTTTCCGGATTTCCTGTTTTAGTGAAATCATTGTTGTAATAAAGGAACGAAGACATTCCTAACTCGACACTGTCTTCATCTAAAGGTCCTTTAAAATAATCTACTCCTAATAATGGTGGCTGGTCGCCATAACCAACCGGACACGGTTGATCGTTTGCATCAGCATTGTAAATTATTCCTAAACCACGAACAGTATCACAACCGATGTAATCATCAGTATAGCATCCTAAATCAGGATCTACCCATTGCCCCATGTAAACCGAATCCAGCGTAGTGGTAGCCTTATTTAACAAAACATATTTGTAAAAAGTCATGTTATCAACTTCATCAGTTGTTTTATAAGCGAAGGCAAGGGTTTGAATTTCCATTCCAATTGCCTGACCACCTGTTTCAGTATGTATATTTCCTTTATCGTTGTAAACCCACCAGATCATTTGATCAGCATAATTCTGATAAACAGAATTAATTACCGGAAAATCACCGTAAGTTGGATCGTAATCACCATTGCCATCAACATCAAAAAACGGAGCGAGGTCCCTTGCACCCACCAATGGTTCGTTCGGGTTATTTCTTGCAGGCCATTTCAGAATATTAGATGGAATACTGCTTGGGTCAGCTTGAAATCCAATTGGCTGGTTAACAAACAAATTTCTGAAATTATCTATCTCAGTTCCCAAAACCTGCCATTGTTTATCAAAATCAGTACAGGTTTGCTGATCAACTTCACCGTTGCCGTCTAATGGACCTGGATAAAAGTCATTACCGTTTTGACGGTAAGTTCCGGCGGCAACTTTCAATTGCCCCCCCTGATCAATACCACCTACCCAAACCGATCCGGCAAATAATGAACTCACTCGGGGGTCATTACTTTCAACCGGTACTTTTGGAACCTCATACTTGGCGGCAGTATTTAAATCCCACCACATGTCGCCACCATTCATTAAACGGGCACGAACATTATTGATGTTTAAATCAATTTGCGATGTTGCCGGCTTGCAATCACCTGCCTCTACTTTATGGGAGTCCTCAACTTTATGAGGCATTCCGATATTCTCATATGCTTTTGTAGTAGTTGCCAACGAAATTAACGCGGCAGCAAAAGCAAGCGAAGTGGTAAATTTTTTCATATTCATTAATTCTTTTTCTTCTTTTAAAAATCAAATGACAATCCGCAACGAATTCTGCGTGGCATCGTGTAGTTACCCGGATTGTTAATTCTAATTGAATACTGATCTAAAAATGCCTGGCGGTCCAATTGTGTTTCCAATGATTGCTGGCCAACCGCTGATGATAAATAACCATCATCGTTCGGGTTTCCGGTGTATGGATATACGCTGAGGATATTTTTCGTATTCAATGCATTCTGAATTAAGATATATCCATTCACATAAATCGGAAATTTCCCTTTTGAAGTTGGAGTTGGGTCAACACCCTTTCTGATTTTAAAATCTTTATCCAATTTCAAATCAATTCTGAAAGTCCATGGCAAACGAGCGCCATTTAGTGTGCCTTTTAATGTTGATTGAGTAGCTACACCTGATAAACCGGCCGGAGTTGGATTGCTCTGACGAGTATAGGGTGTTCCTGATCCACCGGTGAATACTATATCCAGTCCTGTATTGGCAAAAATCGGGTTGTCATTTTTACCGAAAACAGGTCCATTGTATTTATCTCCTTCACCATATCTGTAATCAAAAGTTGCAGTAATTGTATGGCGCTGATCGTAATTTAATGGTGTTATGGTTTTTAAACTAGGGTTGGTTTCATTAATTAAACCACCAGATGAACTAGCGTCAGATCCAGTTCCATCAGCAAACTGCAAAGTATAATTAACTTCCATTCTGATGTTCTTTGTGCGGCGCATTTCATAAGAAACCAACAATGATTTAGCAGTTCCGAAATCTTCATTTCCGTAGGTGGTATAATTGGTTGGATATGCATAGAAATATTTTTTGATCTGAACCTGATTTTTAAACTCACGGTAAAGCCCCGAAAGAGTAATTTTTGAATTTTCACCAACCTTTTGTTCAAATCCGACTTGGTAATCAATTGTTTTTTCAGGTTTAAGGTTAGGATTTTGCAAAGTTGAATTCACAGCAATTGATTGAAGGAAATAATAGTTAAACGGATTTCCTCTGTTTGCGGTTGGCCGCTGCGATAAAACATCGTAGTGCGCAAAGAACAAGGCTTCATCACTTATAGGAAATGAAAAAGCAATACGAGGCATTAAAGTATATTGTGGATCATAATCTTTAAATGCATCGGCCGTTACAATTAAACTATCAGTACTTGAGCTTGTGAGGTAAGGTGCTATTTTTCCAGTAGAGGTTGATAAGGCTATTACCTGCGGATTTGATACTTCAGTTCCATCAGCATTGTACCAGGTATTTCCATTTCTGAAGCCTACAACCGATTTCGGATCGGTTGGGTTATCGACATAAACTACATAATCCTGACCAACAGATGCAGGAGCAGTATAAGGTATTCCGCCAATTTCAGTTACTTCAGCAACAGTTTTTGCAGGATATAATAAGTATGGATCTTTTAAAACTTTTTGATTTGCATCATAATAATCAACACGCAAACCAATATTAAAAATCAAATCTTTGAATTTGAATTTATCTTGAATGTATCCGGCAACATAAGTTGGGCGATAAGCTCCGATCTTTCTCGGGTAATATTTATCTTCAGGATTTTTCTTAAAGAAATCATCAAAGCTTGGTTGCTTGTTCAGCACATTTCCCAGATAATCATACCCATAGTAACTAACATAAGCACTTCCGTTATTAAACAATTCATCAGGGCTGAACATATCCAGGGAAAGCGTTGATGGATCTAATTCATCAATGTTAATGAAATCAGTTCCGCGTACATCATAACCCAAATTAGCCCTCAGGTTTTCATCAAAATATGATTGATCATTTCCAACCAATCGGTTGTAGCTAATTGAGTCTTGAAAAACACCAAATTCATCGTATACAAGAATAGGATTTCGGGTATCAAGATTCAAAATATGCTTATTAGTTAGCTGGCGTGCTAGACCCCATAATCCTATAGGGGCAACTGTATAACCACGATCAGCGCGTTGCTCGTATTCAATACCGAATTCAATGGCATGCCGGCTTCTATCTTTTTTATCTTTTGAAGGTCGAACAATATCCACTGAACTATAAAATGCAAGGCGATATTGATCATTGTTTGCTCTTCCGAAATTACCAATTGGTGACCCCGTGTTTCCCCACATGGAATAAACAGAGGATGGTCCATCGCCGTTTAACAACCCACCTCCTGTAGATATATCAGAAAGTGATGAATAGTATAAAGTTTGATTATCCAAACTTGCATCCTGCAATCCATATACACCATTTATCGGATCGCTGCCGGCGAGTTGATAATATTGATTGGTATAATTAGTCATCAGGGGATTTTCAGTTCCGGGTTCAAATGTTACCAGTGTATCGCGGTAACCAGCCAGCACCAATCCACTGTAAATTTTCGGAACACCGTTTTCCCAAACTGTATCTTGCCCTGGGAAATAAACCGGAGTGCGATAGGTTTTAAATTTACCGATGTAGCCATATTTAAAAGCATCAAATCCTTTGTCTTCATCTTCAAACTTGCGCAGGAATTTACTGTAATCTACCTGAATACTGTAGTAGGCATTTTGAAAAACAGAAGCTGTTTTTTCCTGTTCTGTTTTTCCTTCGCTGGTTGTTTTTGAAGATCCGAATCGTTGGGTGAACCGGATAAATCCGCGATAAGTTAAATCCTGATATTTAGCAGCTGTGCCCGGTGTGAAAATCTGATTGGTATATCCATTATTCATAAACTGAGAATAGTTTGCATTACCGCCAACTGTTAAATTGATAAACTCATTCAATTTATAATCAATTTTCAATGACATACGATAATTATTATCGTTTGCATTTTGCATGGCTTTAACTTTTTCCAGGTCATTTTTTGTAATGTAAGAGGAGTTGGTCACAAAGCCCAATCCGAATTCAGATGGCCGAAGCGGGTTTTCCTGTAGGTAACTTAACACACTGTCCTTTGCATGCCAGATTCCAACTGCTGATGGATCGCCATCAATGTTTCCCTCATATTCTGCAGAAAGAAAGAATCCAACTTTGGCGTCTGATGAATCATTATCCTTTCCTCTGGAAGATTTATACTTTGTGTAAATGGGACCGCTTAAATTTAAACTCGCCAGTTTATAACCATAAGCATCTAAAAAATAAGAATTTCCGAATTCAATTCCGCCATGGTAATAATTAGATGGACCTCTGGTGGTAATGTTAATTATACCGCCGGTCGCATCTCCATATCTTGCAGGAATTCCACCTGTAATAACTGTTAATTGTTCAATGGATGACGAAGGAAGCGAAATCGATCCACGCATTGGAATTCCATCAACATAATATTTCTGTGCATAACCTCGTCCACCATTTACATTCAATCCCGCATTGGCATCAGATTGATAAACACCTGCCTGTTTTGATGCCATGTTATTTGGATTACTTCTATCAACCGGTGCTTGCTGAATTTCTTTATAAGATGCAGTTCCTCCAGTGGAAGTTTCGTCTGGTTTTATTAGCGGATCAACATAAACAGTAATGTTTGTCAGTTCAATACCAATTGTGTTCAATGTAACATCAACACCACTGGTAATTTTATCAGCAATAATCTGTATGCCTTTTACAACAGCAGGTGAATATCCTACAAACGATACATTTAAATCATACACACCAGGTTGAATTGGTTTGATAACATAATTACCATCAATGTCGGCAATGGCACCGGTTACCTGTGTACCATTCTTAATTAATGCCACAGTGGCAAACGAAATTCCATCTTTGGCTTTGGAATTTCCATCAATTATTCGACCATGCAATTCACCGGTTTGCGCAAGCAATGCGCTGGAAGAAATTAGTATCAGAGCTAGGAGGGAGAAAATTTTTTTCATGCCCTATGGTTTTTTTTTAAATTATTGTTAAGCATTTCTTTTTGAAGGCGGACAAATTTAATCGCGAATTCGAATTATGGAACTAATGTAGATTAATTTTAAAGTAGCCTGCAAGCGCATGCAGTGATGCTGACACAACTTTTACAATTGCTCCCTTTCTGTTATCTTCAATAATAATACTTCAGCGAATCGTTTTTGAGAGGAGAAACTCTTGCCGGCAACATGCGGAGTGATGATTGTTTTGCCGGTTTGAATTAATTGCTCCAGATTAGTTTTTTCAATTGAAGTGAGCGACAAAAAATTTTCGTTTTCCAAAACATCAAGCCCTGCTCCTGTTATTTTATCATGAACAATTGCATTGAGCAACGCAGAAGTATCAACCACTTTCCCGCGTGAAGTATTGATGAAATAAATTTTCTTTTTAAAACTGTTGAAGAAATTCTCATTGGCGAGATGATGCGTTTCATTTGTTAACGGAACATGTAGGCTCACAGCATCACATAGTTCAAACAAATCTCTCATCTTACTTTCATTCACAAAATCATTTCCGAAATTGGATTTGTATTTATCATAAGCGAGAATTTTTACACCGAACATTTTTAATTTCTGAGCGAAGTATGAACCTGTATTTCCATAACCGATAATTCCAACTGTCATTCCTGAAATTTCTGTCACTCTGTTTTCTTCAACTTGCCAGATTAATTTTTCTGTTTGTTTGGATGAGCGAACAATATTGTGAGTGAGCGCAAGTAATAATCCAATCGCGTGTTCGCCCACACTGTTACGATTTCCTTCTGGTGAATTAATGCACTTAATATTTTTTGATTTTGCAAATTCAACATCTACTATTTCCATTCCAGAACCTGCCCGTGCAATCCATTTCAACTGCGCTGCTTTTTCAAGTGTGGCTTTATATAATGTAGTTTTTGTGGTTATAATAATTCCCGCAAACTGATAAATGATTCTGTCCACTTCTTCCTGCGAAATACCAACTCTGAAATCACATTCGTATCCGAGTTTTTGCAAACCGTGAATCAGCAGGTCATCTACTTTATCGGTGATTAAAACTTTTCCCTTGTCAGCCATTATGTGTTGCAAACTTATTTGCCAGATCAATAAATTGTTGCACACTCAATTGCTCAGCGCGCTTTTCGAAAATTGCATCAGTCAATTTATCTTTTGAAATTAATTGTGCTAACGAATTGCGCAAAGTTTTCCGGCGTTGACCAAAAGCATTTTTTACAAATGCAAAAAAGTATTTCTCATCAGCAATCTCTGCTTTTTCCTTTTTCAATGTTAAGCGAAGCACCACACTTCTGACTTTTGGTGGTGGAGTAAATGACGACGGCTCTACTATAAAAAGATTCTCGACATCATAATATGCCTGCACCAACACACTCAGTATTCCATAAGTTTTATTTCCGTGAATGGATGCAATGCGGTCGCCGACTTCCTTCTGAAACATACCCACCATTAATGGAATAGTTTCTTTCTCCTGCAAAATCCTGAAAAGTATTTGAGAAGAAATGTTGTAAGGGAAATTTCCAACCACTGAATATTTATCGTTGAAAATTTCTGCAAGATTCACAGTCAGGAAATCGCCGTGAATGACTTTGTCCTTCGAAGCAGGATAAGTTTTATTCAGATGTTCAATCATCCGCTGATCTAATTCAATACAGCGAAGATTTATTTTTTCTTTCAATAAAATTTTTGTGAGCGCACCGGGACCGGGACCAATTTCAATTACATTTTTCGACTCACCGATTTTCTCCATCAACGAATCAACAATCCGGCTTGAAATATTTTCATCATGCAGAAAATGTTGACCGAGAGATTTTTTAGCGAGCGGAGATTTCAAATTCAATTTTATTGCGCCGCAAAATAGCAATTGCAGGGAATGAAATATTTTTTGGGAAATCTTCCTGACAAAAACCTCACCCCTAACCCCTCTCCCAAAAAGGAGAGGGGAACAGTCGTTACACTTTTGATTTTAAAAATTTTACTCTCTTGCATAAAATCAATATTGAAATCTTTCCATTTTACTTTTATGAAAAAGATATTTTCGCACGGTGATTCAGTCTGAATTGTTGCAGGAAGAAAAAATGTATGCAGAGGTTTTATTGCCACTCGCGCTTCCACGCACCTATACTTATTCTGTTCCTGAAATGATGCAACGAACAATTACCATTGGGAAAAGAGTGGAAGTACAATTCGGTAGCCGAAGAATTTATTCGGGCATTGTAAAAAATATTCACAACACCGCGCCGCATATTTCGAAAGTAAAAGAGTTGCTTTCGGTGATTGATGAGCACCCGATTATTCAACCGTTACAGTTTCAGTTCTGGAAATGGATTGCCGATTACTACTGTTGTTACGAAGGCGAAGTGATGAATGCCGCTCTTCCTTCCGGTTTTAAATTGGAAAGCGAAAGCAAAATCTGTTTCAACTATTCATTCGGAACCGATTTCAGTTCGCTCGATGATGATGAATATATAGTTGCGGAAGCACTCACCGTAAAAAGTGAATTGGATATTAATGAAATTCAGAAACTGCTCAATAAAAAAAGTGTTCGCAAAATCCTCAATTCTCTTTTAGCAAAAAATGTGATTCGGCTGAAAGAAGAAATGGTTCAGAAATACAAACCGCGAACAGAAAATTTTATTCAACTGCACGAAGCATTTTCCAGCGATGCACAACTGAGTGGTTTGTTTGAAGAACTGAAACGCGCACCTGCTCAGGAAAAATTATTGCTCGCCTACTTGCACTTGGTTCGTACCGGCGACAAACATCAATTAATAAAACGCGCAGAATTGCTGAAGAAATCAGACGCAAAAGATGCAGCGTTGAAAGGATTAATTGCAAAAGGAATTTTTGTGCTGCAACAAATTGAAGTGGACAGAATCACTGATAAAGAAAATGAAAATGATTCGTTGCTTGAACTGAGTGAGCAACAAACTTTAGCCATTGAAAAAATAAAAACTGATTTCAAAGAGAAAGATGTAACACTGTTACACGGCATAACCGGCAGCGGAAAAACGGCGCTCTACATAAAACTCGCTGAAGAAATTATTTCGCAGGGGAAACAGGTTTTATTTCTCGTTCCTGAAATTGCACTCACTTCACAATTAGTAAATCGTTTACGGAAATTTTTTGGTGAGAAACTCGGTGTGTATCACTCCAAATTCAATCCGCAGGAGCGCGTAGAAATTTGGAACAAGCTTTTGAAAAATCGTTACAACATTATCATTGGCGCGCGCTCTGCTTTATTTCTTCCATTCAATAATTTAGGATTGGTGATTGTGGATGAAGAGCACGATTCATCGTACAAACAATACGACCCGGCACCGCGCTATCACGCGCGCGATGCTGCCATTTATTTATCGCAACTTCATGGAGCAAAAACAATTCTCGGTTCAGCAACTCCATCGTTAGAATCGTACTTCAATGCACAAACAGAAAAATATTCGTTGGTTGAATTGAAAGAACAATTCAGTCAGCAATCGTTATCAGAAATAATTCCGGTTAACACGAAAAAAGAAACACGCGAGCGAAAAATGCAATCGCATTTCAGCAGTGTGTTAATGAGTGAAATAAAAAAAGCATTGGATCAGGAAGAACAAATTATTCTGTTTCAAAATCGTCGCGGCTACTCGTCGTATCTCGAATGCAGAACCTGCGAGTGGGTTCCGCAATGCCCCAACTGCGATGTGCATCTCACTTACCACAAACAAAAAAATGAATTGTGTTGTCACTACTGCGGATTCAAACGCAATCCGGTTACGAAGTGCGAAGCATGCGGAAGTACAGCGATACAAGTTGTTGGTTTCGGCACCGAGAAAATTGAAGATGAATTGAAAACATTTTTTCCGGAAGTGAAAGTCGGGAGAATGGATGCTGATAATATCCGCACGCGAAGTGGTCACGATAAAATCATTGGCGACTTCGAAGAAAAAAAATTGCAGGTGTTAGTCGGAACACAAATGGTGGCGAAGGGATTGGACTTCGATCATGTGTCGTTGGTTGGTGTGATGAATGCTGATCAGTTGCTGATGTTTCCAGATTTTCGTTCCGCAGAAAGAGCGTATCAGATGATTGAACAGGTGAGCGGAAGAGCAGGAAGAAAAAATTATGCAGGCAAAGTGATTGTACAAACCGAGCGACCGGAACATTATGTGTTACAGTTTGTGCAGCAGCGCGATTACAAAGGATTTTATAATCACGAATTGTTACAGCGCCAGCGTTTTGGTTATCCGCCTTACACACGATTGATAAAACTTTCGTTCAAACACAAGGAGCAACACAAAGCACAAGCCGCAGCAATTGAGATGGCGAAAGCATTGGCTCCGGTGTTACAGCATCGTTTGCTCGGCCCGGCGGAGCCGTACATCAACCGTATAAAAAATCAATACATCATTGAGTTGTTGTGCAAACTCGAAAAAAATCAAGCGCTGATAAAATCAGCCAAAGAAACAATTATGCAGGAGCGCGATTACATTTTAGCGGTGAAAGGAAATCACGCCATGCAGATTGAAGTGAATGTTGATCCGTTTTAAATTTCAAGTTATTTTTTCTACTGATAAATTATTCAGCAATTTTCCTTGCAATCCCATTTACTTTTCCGGGGAAATAATTATCCCTGATTTTCAGAAAAAATCGTTCAATACTTCTTGTTAAAATAATTCCAATAACAATACTTAAAAGTGTTGCCAGAACAAACTCCGCATAATTGTTTTTTAATAAACCATATTTAATATCCAGTGCTGCAACCGATACAATAACGATTGAATGTATAATGTAAATTGAATACGAACAGTACCCGATTTTACAAACAAGATTCACCACAGCGGTTGAAAATATTTTATTCAATTTCAGGTTAATGTCATTGATTAATAGAAAAGCAATCAATAAAATTCCGAACGATACATAGAGCAATGAAAATCCAATGGTCATTGCAAAAAAAGAATGCATGGGTTCAATAAATGGTGTCCAGCATATTCCGGCAATTGCAATAAGCAGCAATGCCATTTTGTTTTTGCTGAAAATATTTTTTAGTCGTTGAATTCTGAAATTAAATAAATAGGAAACTAAAACTCCGGCCAGTAGCGAATCAATTCTCAAATGAGTCATTGTGAAATTCAACACATGATTTTCAGGATACATTTTATTGCTGAAAATCCTTAACACCAAACACAATGTCATTATCAGCAAAATAATTTTTTCAACCTGACTGAATCCTTTTTTTTCAGGTTCAACAATCAATTTAATCCAATTATTTTTCAACGCCAGCCATAACAAAATTGCGATTGTAAAATAAAAATGTTCCTCTATTGCCAATGACCAACTGGCAGCATATGCATATCCGAATCCCCAGGTATAATTCTGTATAAAAATCAAATCAGATAAAAATCCGATGCTGTTAAATTTTCCTGAAATTAAAATCGGAATCAGGTAAAAAAAATATGTTAAATAATAAATCGGATAAATTTTAAACCCACGCCTGATTAAAAACCTGCCGGGTTGAATTTTTTGAGTTGCTGAATATTCTCTGAATAATAATCCTGAAACCAAAAATCCGCTCAGCACAAAAAATAAATCCACCCCAATCCATCCCATGGTATGCGCAAACGAAAACAATAACTGATGCCGGAACAACACAAGAAGAATTGCAACTCCTCTCAAAAAATCCAGTTCGCGAAGGCGGTAATTTTTTGATTTCATTTTATGTTGCTCAACTAATGGAATGAATTTTTTTTAAGCGGTGTTTGAACTGCATTGAAATTATTCTGATAACCGTGAAAAAAAAATCAGACTGAAGCAGCAATTAAACAACCATCTTTCTATTGCCGACCCAAACAAAACGGCGTGTAACAAATTCAGGATTGGTGAACGAGGCATTGCCCGCAGGGTTACCGCCTGTTACATGAAAATCAGAAAACGCAGCGTGTTGATTTACCCATATTGGACCGGTGAGGTTAAATGTCACGGGTGTAAAAGCCTGTTGCATTTCTTCAGCTATCAGTTGTTCGGTTGCATGATCAGTAGTGTATGCAGCACATGTAAGCGCTCCGTGTTTGCTCGCCATATCTCTGGCAAGTTTTACTGACTCCGTTGTATCCTTGGTTTTTATAGCAATGGCAATAGGGCCAAATAATTCGCGTTCAAAAATATGATGTGCATCTGATTGCACTTCCAGTAATACAGGTGATGTTGCGCGGGCTGAATTGAACTCTTCGTTTTTCACAGCAGTAGTTTCTAAAACCACAGCAGCGCCAATTGCATTGGCATTTTGTGCACGCTGAAGTGTCGCATCATTCTGCACACTGCCGAAAACTCCTGCGCCCATTTTAGGGTTAGTGGTAATTCCGAGAATAGATTCTTTCAGTTTCGCAACCACCTCATCGTAAGAATAATCTTTTTCTTTTCCTTTCACACCACTTGCCGGAATAAAAAAGTTTTGCGGAGCAGTACACATTTGTCCTGAATAAAGTGAAACACTGAAAGCAAGATTTTGCATCACTGAATCCAAATCTGTTACACTATCAAGTATCACACTGTTCACTCCGGCTTTTTCGGTAAACACCGTTTTGTTCGGAATGGATTCAACATAATCGCCAAAGGCAGTGCTTCCTGTGTAATCAATCAGCACAATATCCGGATGCTCACTGAATTTTTTAGTGATGAGTTTATCGGATGTATCGCACGCAAGCTGAACCACACACGGATCAAACCCATTTTCTTTCAAACATTTTTGCATGGTTGCAACAGCAATTGCTATCGGAAGAACTGCTTTCGGGTGTGGTTTTATAATCACAGAATTTCCTGCAATCAGATTTGCATAAACACCAGGCAAAGTATTCCATACAGGAAAAGTGGAACAACCAATCACCAATCCAATTCCTTTCGGAACAGGCGAATACGATTTCTCGAGCTTCACAGAAAATTTTCCCATGGGTTTTTCCCAGATAATATTCTCCGGAAAGCGGGTGAGTTCAGTTAAGCCAAGTGCAATTGGTTCTAATGCACGATCAGCACTGTGCGGACCACTCGCCTGAAAACTCATCATGTATGATTGTCCGGTGGTGTGCATGGTGGCATGTGCGATTGCGAAAAAATGTTTTTTGATTTCTTCCAATGTTTCCACCAATGCTCCCGCTCTTTCCTGCGGAGTAATTTTTTTCCAGCTTTTAAAAGCAACTTTTGATTTTTCAATTACTTCAGCCGAATCATAAATCGGATATTTTATTCCAAGTGAAGTCATAGTGTAAGGCGAAACTTCTTCTCCTGCAAATTCTTTTGCATCGCTTTGCAGCAAATTATTGAAATCAGTATTCAGGCAATTTTTGAATTCCTCCTCTCCTGCCTTCGGCGCTTCATCGCCATACGCCTTCGGATGCTCGGGGTAGGCAGCATAAAATGTTCTTTCGCTTATGGCTTGTTGCGCCCGTTCAATTAGTGCTTTATGTTTTTCGAAGAGATTCATTGGTTGATTTTTTTGAAGGCGACAAAAGTAATAGATGCGGATTGGAAGTTGGAGGCAATAAAAAAAGGTTAACTGAAAAAATTTCAGTCAACCTTTTTATAAAATTATTTTCAATGAAAATTATTTCACCACTTCAAATTTTAAACTCTGCAGTATTTTATTTTCAATTGTTGAAATTGTGGCAATATAATTTCCGCTGCACAATTGCAGATTGCTGAAAAAGGCGACGCCGAAACTACAAATAGCTCAATTGAAGTTTCACCCAATCCTGCAAAAGATGAAATTAAGATTTCGTATTATGGTTTACTAAAAAACAGCAATTTTGAAATATTAGATGTTTCAGGCAGGTTGCTGATGCAAGTAAAAATAAATGACGCGGTAGGAATGCAATCAGTTTCTATTTACAATTTATCCGCCGGAGTTTATTTCTATCGGGTTCAGTTTGAAAACGGAACTTATAGCAGTAATAAATTAACAGTTGTTAAATAAAATTGCAATCAAAACGCCGATGTTTAAATTTACACATCGGCGTTTTTTAATTATGAAAAGTAGTTTAATTCTAATGTTATTATTTGATTTTACATTTTCTTCTGGGCAAATTTTTTTTTATAATCCTGGATTAGAAGGTCTTCCTACTGTAAGTTCACCACCGCCATTTTGGATTACCTGTTCTTGGACTCCCGATACAGAACCAGTCAACCAAGACATTTCACCTTGGTATTTATTTTCAAGCGAAGGAACAACTTATCTTGGATTACAAACGGATTCTTCAAGTTTTTTTCCTGAATATCATGAGGCATGTAGTCAAGAAATGCGTTGTTCATTAATTCCAAATCATTTATCCTCATTTCATTTAACACTTTATTCTGTTATTAATTATATTGAAATGAATTATAAAACTGGCGCAGTATTAAAATTATATGGTGGTTTAAATCAATGTGATTTTGATACATTATTATGGCAATCACCTGTTTTAGATTCAGTATGGCATCAATATACTTCTATTTTTACACCAAACAAAGCTTATAATTATTTAATCTTTCAAGCAAATAATATAAATATTTATGACGGCTTAGGAAATAAACACAGTTACATTGGAATTGATGCCCTAAGCGAAATAACAGTTCAAGGATATAATTTTTTCAGTTTCCCAAACACAGATACCACAATAAATAAAGGAGCTTGTGTTTCATTCACAGCAGCATCAGATGATACTGCAGCAACATTTTACTGGAGCACAACCGCAGGAGATTCAGTAGCAACCGGAGATAGTATAAATGTATGCCCGGCAACCACAACAACTTATATCTGTACAGCCACACTCGGTTGCGGGCAGCAGTTTAAAGATAGTGTTACAGTAACAGTATTAGGTGGAGGCAGCAGTGGCACTCCCATTATAAAAATACCAAACCTGCTAAGTGCAGATAACCCCACCTGGCAAATAATAAATTTACAATCAAGCACCTCAGTAACTATTTACAATACACTCGGTCAGTTGGTTTATAAAAGAAAAGAATACAACAACACATTAAACATAAACACACTTTCCGCAGCCACTTATTTTTATGAAGTAAAGTATGGCAGCCAAACTTACAGAGGCAAGTTGATGGTGGTGAGGTAAAAATCTTGCTGGAGAAAACACTCCCGACAAATACATCGGGACATTTTGCTCGCATGGGCTTCTGTTGGCTTTATTTTTTAAGAAATGAAAATGTGGAACGACAACAAAGTTCAAATAGATGCGGATTGGAAGTTGGCGGCAATAAAAAAAGGTTGACTGAAAAAATTTCAGTCAACCTTTTTATTAAATTATTTTCAATGAAAATTATTTAACCACTTCAAATTTTAAACTCTGCAGTATTTTATTTTCAATTGTTGAAATTGTGGCAATATAATTTCCGCTACACAATTGCAGATTACTGAAATTGGCATTTGTTACAGAACTTGTATTTACAGCAAACACGGCAGCATTTATTTCGCGACCATCCATATTAAAAATCTGCACCACATATTTTGCTGCTGGCAATCCGCCAATCAGCAAGTGAAGATTACCGGATTCAGAAGGATTTGGATAAACCGAAAACAACGATGGCTTTATAGTTTCGGCAATGCCCGCCGGCCACGATTGGCGGTAGGCAGCATTGTTTACAGTTGAACTGGTAGAATCCATATTGAGCTGTACAATGGGGTTAATGCCCGCATCATCAACATACGAATAATTGACATTTACATTGGTAATGTTCAAAAAGGCAAGCGACCAACCAACGAAAGGTAATTTCACATCAATAACCCGAATGGATGAATCTCTTTCCAAAATCCGTAAACACGGAAATGGGCCAATGGGTGAGGTAACAGTTCCCCAGCCATCCACTGTTTTTGAAACATACATGTCGCTGTGAATGCGCACCGAATCAACTGCTGTTTGCCCCACATCGGCACCCGATGCGTTAATGATAAATGAATTAACAAAATTGTAATTTGAATTGTAGGTGATGCCGTTCTTGGCTGGAATATTCGGCGTATTGTAATGAATGTTTAAAACCGAACTGCCCATTAGCGAACCCGAAAGACCAATCATTTGACATTCAGAAGCCGTGTTTATAAAATATACATAGCTGCCTGCATTTTTTCCGGCATAGTTTGCAGTTGGAAAACTGGCTCCGTTTGGTGTAGATGAAACACTTACTACAGAGGTGGTATCGTTGTAATGATTATTCAATCCTGAAAAATTCCAGGTTTGATTAGCGCCGGCAGGTCCGGGTGTTAATGCAGCACCCAGCGAATCGTGATGTGAAATGTAAGTAGCCCCAACATACGGAAATGATGCGGTGGATAATGTGAGTTGCGCCTTGGCAAAAACACAACTGAAGATTAAAAAGAGCAGAGTAGTTATTTTTTTCATTGTTTAAATTTGATTGGCTCAAATGTAAATGGTGCAAATCAAAAAAAAATGGTAAAAGACAACACTGCTCTTGCGTTGTGAACAATTGAAACACCTCATTTTCTTACACTCAAATATTTTTATCGCATGGCTAAAAAATACAGTAAACAAACTGAGCAGAAAAAACCGGAATCAAAAACGCGAAACCAAAAACCTGAAACCCGAAACTATCCATGGTGGGCAAAAAATACCGGGGCTTTTTTTCTCATCACACTGGTCACCTTTATTTTATACTTCAATACGCTGCAACATGAATATGCGGTGGATGATGCCATTGTTATTACTGAAAACATGTACACCCAGCAAGGAGCTAAAGGAATTAAAGACATTTTAACGCAC
>JAHEZG010000029.1 GCA_023251195.1 Chitinophagaceae bacterium
GTCAACTTAAAGATTGCTTAGTTGATTTTCCACTAACTTATATGCCCAAAGAGAAACAACAATATACTGAAACTGCAAAAACATTGAAAGATCAGGAATTAATATTCTTGACTTTTGATAAAAAGAAAAAAAATGCAACCTATCAGCGACTGTATGTTATTGTTATGCAAGGTAGTAATGGAGATATAGTTTATTTAGAAACTGTCGAAGATCATCTCAAAGGTTCCGACGATAAGAAAGCTTTATTTTCAAGATTTTACCCTGATAAAAATCGCTATTATCTTGCTAAATGCTTTGATGAAAAACTGAGCAATAATTCTGAGTTAAGTTCAACAATCAAAGAAGAATAATCTCACAAAAAAAACCTTCATACAATTTTGAAATGAAAGTTGGTGCGAGGCATTGAGGGGAAATTATTGCTGTTGTCTATATTGACAATTATTTATCATCACGAACTTTAAAAATCTTTTTTCCAACAAAGAAAATTTGCTCATTCAAATCAGTAGCAATTATATTAATAACAACATCACTATCATCAGATGGAATTGCTATATAGTTGCCGTCACCATTTGTTTTAGAAAGACTTCCTTTCATGATTAAAGCTGTTACATCCGCAGTATTTATACCTGCGACACAAACATGAATCGGATTACCTTTTCCTTTTATCAGGTAATTATTATTCTCAACAGAAATTGCAAAATCAGTGTTAATACCCTTAATTGATTCTTCTATCGGATATTTAAAAAGTCTTCCATTTTTTGTGATTTCAATTTCCCCTTTTATCGATTGATGTCCGGGCTTCTCTACTTTATATTCATAAAATAAATGCCCTTTATCAAAAAATAATTTATCGTTCAGATTTGTATGAAGAGTAATCTGGCTTGTGCTGTCAGGTTTATTACAAGTAATAAAAATTTCGGCAGTATAATTTTGTCCAACAATAACCGCAGACGATGTAGGTTTGAATATTACGCATGGCGAGTCTAATAATTCGGATTTTTCAGTTTGACTACATCCTGCGATTGACAGAAAAAAAATGATAAACCATTTTTGTTTGTAATTCCTCATTCGATTTTTTTTCGCTCACAAAATAATTATTCGCTGTTCATCCTTTCACAAAAAAAATCTCCATGCAATTTTGAAATAAAAGTTGGTGCGAGGCATTGAGGGGAAATTATTTTATTCTTTCTCCATTTTTAAAAAAGGCATCATTAATTACATTTCCCTTTTCATCAAATTCTTTATACTCTCCTTCTGGCATATCATCTTTCATATTTGTTACTACATGAATTTTCCCACTTTCGTAATAACTAATCGCTTCACCAGTTGTTTTGTTATGATAATAATTGCAAACCTGATGAATTTTTCCGTTCTCGTACCAATCAATTGCTCTTCCTTCTTTTAGACCATTAATAGCTAAACAACTATCCTTTATCTGTCCATTTTCATAGTAAGTTTTTCTGATCCCATTGAAGTTTCCATTTTTAAATTCACATGATCTTGAAATTTGTCCATTTTCAAACCACTCCTTAATAATAAAGCGATTATTTTTTCCTTCGAAATAAGAACTATCCTTTAAAGCTCCATTTTCATAATAATTAACAAACCAACCTGTATCTCTAATAAAATTTCGGGTAGATTGAACATTTCCATTATTATAATAATCAATCCATTTATCACCTATGTGATGATTTGCAACAAATCCTTCCTGTCTAATTTTACCTGTTGCAGAATATATTTTTTTTGCGCCTTCTTTAATATTGAAATACCTTGTCAGAGATTCATTTATCTGTATATCATAAAAATCAAATCGACCATTTAAATCACACCAATAAGTTGTGTCAGAATTTTTTCCATTAATGATTTCACCTATAGTCCTCATATTTCCATTGAAATAAAATTGAGTATAGGTTCCATCAGGAACATTTTTACTATGTCTTTCAGTATTTGGAATCCATTGCCCGTTTCCTGTTTTAGCATCAACAAACCAAGTCCAGTTTTCATTTCTTTTATCTGCATCATTAATGCTGCTATGGTTGCAACCGTACAAAATAAAAAGTGCAGTAAAAATTATAAATGCTTTCATTTTTTCGCTCACAAAATAATTATTCGCTGATCATCCCTTCACAAAAAAAATCTCCATACAATTTTGAAATGAAAGTTGGTGCGAAGCATAGATGGGAAATTATTTAGTGTCAACTTGAGATTTATAATGCTGCGAAATTTCTATCACTGTTTCCTCAAGAGTTTTTGTTTTATCGAAAGACATCATTTCAAGAATTTCAAAAAGCGCTTCATGCTTAAACGCTTCCTGAAAAGATAATTTGCTGCAATAATTTTTAATGTTTTCATAAGTAAGTGGCATCCCTATTTCATTTTTTAAAGTTCTAATTAGATCAACGGGTTCTTGTAAATTAAATTCGGGATAATCATTTAATGCCCATTCTAAAAATTCAGCTTTCGTACGCATTTCGCTTTTAGATGTATCCTTTTCGATTGCATCGCATAATTCGTCGTAAGTAATTAGTTCTACTTCCATTTTATTCCTACATCGATTTTCGCTCACAAAATAATTATTCGCTGTTCATTCCTTCACAAAAAAAATCTCCATACAATTTTGAAATGAAAGTTGGTGCGAGGCATTGAGGGGAAATTATTTTCCTCCTTTTTTTTATTTATATCAAAGCGAATCTTTCGAATAATATTTGAAATAAGTAGCTGTAACTTTTTTCTCCTCAACTCGCTTCACGCTTGGTTTCAAAGCGCCACTGTTTATGAAAATTAAATTTCCTTCCAAATACAAAAACTTGTTTCAATCATTTCTGTTTGCCGGTATCGCTATGTTATTTTCTTCCTGCCGTGGCACAAAGCAAGATGAAACAACCAATGGCGAAGGTCAGCCCGTAGTAATTGGAGATACTTCTGTTCGCATTGACAACTATCTAAAGAAACTGGAAACTGAAAAAGAATTTTCCGGTGGTTTATTAATAATAAAAAACGGGAAGAAAATTTTCTGCAAAGGATATGGCTGGGCAAATAAGGAAAAGCAAATTCCGTTTACAACTACATCACTTGCCTGCATCGGTTCCATCACTAAAGCATTTACTGCAACTGCAATTATGAAACTATGCGAGCAGAAAAAAATTGCACTGACTGATTCGTTAAAAAAATTCTTTCCTCTTGTTCCTGCAGATAAAGCCAACATCACCATCCATCAACTGCTCACTCACTCGTCGGGCTTTCATGAGTTTTTAAAAAACGATGGCGGTGATTATGAAAAAATTGAAACCAAAGAATTTTTAAATCGCGCATTTGCAGAGCCCCTCTCGTTTGAGCCTGGAGCAAAAGCAGTTTACACCAATGTGGGCATGAGCATTCTCGCCATAATTATTGAGCAGGTTTCCGGAATGAATTATGAAGATTTCCTGCAACAAAATTTATATGAACCGGCAGGTATAAAAACAATGGGTTACAACTATCCTGTTAAAAATGATAGCTCACTTGCTCATGGATACGATAACGGAAAAGAATGGGGAACATTGCAATCGCATTACGATGCAGCCGGTGGCGGCCCTTACTGGAATCTGAAAGGAAATGGCGGGCAGTATGCTTCACTTGAAGATTGGTATAAATGGATTACCACTGTTGCTGATGGTAAAATTTTAAATCAATCATCAATGGAAAAAATGTTTTCGCCGCAAATTGTAGAAGACGGAATGGATGGAAAATTTTCGTTCGGTTATGGCTGCAACATTTATCAAAGCAGGAGAAACACTAAAGTGATTGACAATGGCGGCAGCAACAATATTTATTTCGCACGATTGCTTCGCTTACCCGAGGATGGAGTTGTTTTTTACCTCGTTACAAATAACAATGCTATAAATGCAAACATGGTTTTGCCAAATGTGACTCAATTGTTTTTTGAAGGAGAAATTAAAATGGATGCCACACAACCACGCACCGGTTTCGATTCGCCGAAAGCAGAAAAGATTTATAATCTGCTGAATGAAAAAGGTGCAACTGATTTTGAAAATGAATTACACAAATCTGGAATTACAGTGGAAGATGATATGATTTATTTAGAAGTCGGGCAAAAATTACTGGAAGAAAAAAAAGCTGATGAAGCCATTGCACTATATAAAGTTTACACCAAGCAATTTCCGGAAATAATAGTAGCGTGGAACGATATGGGAGATGCTTACTTGTTGAAGGAAGATAAACAAAATGCAATCAACTGTTACAGTCAGGCATTGAAAATGCGCCCCGAAAATCAAAGAGCGAAAGAAGCATTAGATAAATTGAAGTGATTATAAATTATTTAAGACCGACGCGGTTTTAAAAACCGCGTCGGTCTCTCAGTTACAAATTCACCTCAATCGGAATTTTCTTCACACGGTTTGCGTGTCGCCCGCCTTCAAAATTTGTTGTGAGAAAAGTATTCACAAATTGTTTTGCCTGTTCCATAGAAGTGTAGCGGGCCGGAATACAAATCACATTGGCATCGTTGTGTTGCCGGGCGAGTTCAGCAATTTCTTTCATCCAGCAAATTGCTGCGCGAATGTGCTGGTGTTTGTTAGCGGTAATTGCAACTCCATTAGCAGAACCACAAAGCAAAACTCCTACATCAGCTTTTGCGTGTTCAATGGCATTGCATACCGGATGCACAAAATCAGGATAGTCAACTGAAGTCAATGAGTTGGTTCCGAAATCATGCACATGATATCCGGCATCAATCAGCATTTTTTTTACTGCTTCTTTATATTCAAATCCTGCGTGGTCGCAACCGATTGCTATTTTTTTCATATGGAAATTTTTTACAAACCTAAAATTCTAATGCGAAATTTATTCAATTCATATTTCTACTTTATCATTAAAAAAATAGAACGCAGATTTTTATGATAGTAAAGATTCATTAAGAATTTCTCCGCGTCAATCATAAGAATCATAAAAACCTGCGTTCCATCTTTTCAATTGCAAACTAATTCAGATTATCTCCCCTGAGCTCACGAAACCGCTTCCTCGCTTCAATCACATAAATACTACCGGGATACTTGGTCATAATGGTTTTATACAATTCCATTGCCTTGTCCTTGTTGTTCATGTATTTTTCTTCCAGTTCAGCCAACTGAAAAGTTGCATCGTCGCCCAACAAATCGGTTGAGTATGATTCATCCAGTGACTCAAACATTTTTGCTGCCTCTTCATACTTTCTTTCCTGCAAATAAATCCGCGCCTTTGCAAAAAGAATATCATCCTGCAATGATGTTTCAGTAAATTTTATGGCGAGCGAATCCAATGCATCCAATGCTTCCTGATTCCGGTTTTGAAAAATCAGCATATCGGCACGCGCATAAAAATTCATTGCGTCGTATGAAGTATCCAACCCCGTATTATCCTGAATGAAAACAGAAAGTGCAATTGCATCATTCGAAATTAATTCCGAAGTAGAACCCTTCAGCACATCGAGTTGCGCTTTCGACCAATCGAAATCTCCGGTGTAGTAACTCACTTTCGCATTGCGGAAACGCGCCTCTTCAGCTATCGGCTCATCTTTAAAATCTTTATCCACCTGACCATACATCAGCATCGCATCCCATACTTCATTATCCATAATGTAATAATCGCCAAGGTCGAGTTTGCACCACGCAACCGACTTGTTATCATTCGTGCGCAGCTTAATCGTGTTGCTCAAAATTGCAATCGAAGAATCCAGATTATGAATGTACCGCGCATACAAATTCGCCAATTCGCGTTGCGTGCCGATGGTCTGCACACCTCTTCCGAATTCAGCAAGATAAGTTTCGTAGCTGTAGCGAAGCGTGGTTAAATCCTGCTCGGTATAATTATTTGCAATCGTGATTTTTGTTTTCAGCGTCTGTAACAGATTTGTTTTCGCTGCCATGTAATAGCCACCGTTCTTCCCGTATTCATCAATAATGTACTGATAACTTTTCGCCGCCGCATCATAATACGCCTCAGTAAAAGCCGACTGACCCAATTGAAAAACACGCGCACCCTGTTCCTTGTTTCGTTTATCGAGCGCCTTCGCCTGCACCAGTGCGCCGTCAAAATCTTTGCGCTGCACAAACATCCACATCAGCATTTCCGGATACACATTGTTGTCGGCATTTTTCTGAATGCGCCGATACAATTGCGTTTGCAACTCCGCCACATATTTCTGGTCTTCGAGCAAACTCTGCAGGTAGCCCTGCACATTGCTCATGTCATCGGCGCTGTTGTCCACGATATCTAAGTAAGCACTCACCGCTCCGGCAACATCGCCCTTCTTCACAAAAACATTCGCCAGTTCGTAACTGAAAATCGAGTTGCTGTTCAGCAGCTTTCGTCCTTTCTGGTAAGTGGCAACCGCCATATCATACTTTCCCGAATTCATAAATAAAGTAGCCAACCCAAGCACCTGCCCTGCATCGGGCGAAAGATTTTCAATCGCAGTGTTAAACGAAGCGAGCGCATTTTTTTCGTCGCCCGTGGTTTGATAAATCTGTCCGAGGTCAATGTAGTACGAAGCATTTTTCGGATTGCGCTTTATTTGCTTCTTCACCATTTTCACTGCATCGTCGTAATTTTTTTGTGCCACCAGCGTGTTGTAATAGCCCTGGTAGTAATCGTTGTTGTCCGGTTTTTTGCTGTACAGTTTTTCGAAAAGCACCTGCGCCTTATCAAAATCTCCCTGCGAATAATAGTACTGCGCAAGATTGGCATCCTGAATTTCAGTTTGCGCAAACGAAAAAACAGGAACAAGAAGAAGTAGAAATAAAATGGTTTGCTTCATGATTGCAGCTAACGAAGAAATTGGTTGGAGATTATATTTTCCAAATATAGGTTGTGAAATTATTTCACTTGTATATTCTTATTTTACATTTACAGAAGTGAAAAATATTTTTAGCATTAAATTTTTTTCTATTTTGATTTTCATTCTTTCTAATTGTTTTTCACAAGCACAAACGATTGGAAATTTATTAACTGTTAAACAAGATTATCAATCTCCGTCAAGTTTTGTAGAAATAAATCCGTCAAACGGTCAGACTACCTTAATTAGTAATCTTTCTATTCCTTCCGGGCACTCTGTTTTTGTTCAAAGATTTTTAGATGTTCAGAATAACAGGTTTTTTCTCGTGACTGCCGACTCTGTAAATGTATATCTAATGAATTTTGATATTGCTTCAGGTCAATTGAATAATATTTTATTTACTGCTGATTCTGTTGGTAACGGACAAGAGCAAATTGGAGGAAGTCCAGATATTTCATCACCTTTTTACAACTGTGTTGATGGTAACCTTTATTTTTTTCGGGTACATACAAATTCCATGCTTGCACATTTGATGAAGGTTGATCTAAATACTTTAGCTGTGACACAGGTTCATGTTTTTCAATTCAGCAATTTTGTAAAGAGGCAAGCAATTAATATTCAAAATCAAAAAATTTATATGCTG
The DNA here is from genome assembly GCA_023251195.1 of Chitinophagaceae bacterium. Lineage (GTDB taxonomy): Bacteria > Bacteroidota > Bacteroidia > Chitinophagales > UBA10324 > UBA10324. The sequence continues at coordinate 7,455 of JAHEZG010000029.1, forward strand.
AGTTTTACTGACCCTGTAAAACTTTTAACTTATGATTTATCAAATGGAGTTTCAAATTCAATTTCACTCTCACCTGGTCTTAATAGTTCAGATGAAATAGATATGATTTATAATCCGACTGATGGAAATTTATATGGGATGGAGCAGAACTATACCAATTTTAACGGGCTTGGTAAAATCCGAATTCTTAAGATTAACCCTGATAATGGTGTCGTAACATTTTCTGAAACATTTCAAGCAAATATTTTTTTCTTTAATCAATTAGAATTAAGTCCAACAGGGGATAATTTGTTTTTCCTTGGTACAAATACTAACCCCTCATATAACGAACTGCTATTTAATTATAACTTGAGACAAAATACTTTTACTACTCAGGTATGTGATATGATTGGTGGTCCGCTTGACTTTTATTTTAATCCAGTACCCGATACTTCTTTCATCGCATCAAATTTCTGCCAACACGCTCCGACTGAATTTTTAGTGAACAATGCACAATCATTTATTACCTGGGATTTTGGTGATTCACTTTCTTCATTAGATAATTATTCAATAGGTAAGCAAACAAATCACAGCTACAATTTGCCAGGGAGTTATACAGTTACAATGGTTTCATCAACTTGCGAAGAAATTGATACAGTAAAAAAACAAATTACAATAGAAGCATTCCCTGAAATTAATATTGGAATTGATTCTGTAATTTGTTCAAACTATCCAATTGAACCAATAATTTTTAATGCCGATGCTCCATCCTCAACTTTTTTATGGCAAGACGGAAGCACATCATCATTTTACTCCACAACCGTTCCCGAATTAATTACAGTAGCAATTAATAGTTCATGCGGAACTGTGCGTGATACTGCTGAAGTTTCAGGCATTAGTTGTCCTTGCGGAATTGATTTAAATCCTGACATTACAGGAAATAATTTTTCTTTCGACATCCAGTGTTTTCTTTCAGGCTACGAAGAATTTCAATTTGAACTCTTTGATATTGTAGGAAGAAAAATAATTAATCAGAAGATTGCTTTGAATGAAAACACAATCAATGTCAGTCTAATTTCTGCTGGTGCATATATCTACCGATTCAGAACTGGAAAAGAAATTTATAAAACGGGAAAAATTATTATTGTTCATTAGAAATAGTTAAGTCAGTTCAGCTCAGCGAGCCGCCGAATTGGTTTAATTATTTCTGACTTGCAACCGGTTTTATTTCGCGGCATTAACTTTTCCAAAGTTTGGAACTTTGGAAAAGTTTTTTGTCGTCAAAGATTTTTCCACCAGAAAGAATCAAAAAAGTTTTATCCTTGAATCAAAATATTTCGAAGTGGATTTACTCTTGCCGGGCTTAGATTATCACATCTTCAATCATGCTAACGGAACAGAAAATATTTTCAGGAACGATGAGAATTACCGATTCTTTCTTGAAAAATTTAAACTTCATATTAACCCGATAGCATCCTTGATTTCTTATTGCTTGTTGCCAAATCATTTTCATTTCCTGATTAAAATCAGAAGTGAACAGGAATTATCAAATGCCTTTAGCGATTTCAAAGATTTGAAAAGTGATAATGCTCAATCAAAATTTATTGCAAAGCAGTTTTCAAATCTTTTCAGTTCATACACACAATCGTTTAATAAAGTGAATGATAGAATGGGTTCCTTGTTTGTAAAAAATTTCAGGCGTGAATTAATTCGAACTGATGAACAATTTCAGAACACCTTTCTCTATATTCAATTAAATGCAGTGAAGCATGGATTTGTTTCTCATGAAATGGAATGGAAATGGAGTTCGTGGATGACTTACTATTCATATTCAAAATCTGAAAATCCGGAATCAATAATTACATCAATTGATAATGCCTGCGCAATTTCAAAATTTGATACCATAGAGAACTTGATGTATTGCCATCAACTTCGTCGGGAGAAAATTCTTGCGATGAAAGAGTTCGAGTTGGAATACTTACTTGCTGCGCTGTAATTAACTTTTCCAAAGTTTTGAACTTTGGAAAAGTTTTTTGTCATTAAAGTTTTTTCATCTGCTCAATTCTATTCTTCTATCATTTTCAATCTCTGAATTCCCAGAAAAATTGCAGTAACCAATGCACCCGAAGCCGCAACAATAAAAACCACCGGCGCTCCGAATTGCTGCCAGATAAAACCGGCAGCCACATTGCACAACAAAATGCAAATGGATTGCGCGCCCGCAAAAAATCCAATGGCAGTTGCGGTTTCACTTTTCGGAACCAGGTTGCTGATGAGCGCTTTCGAAATTCCTTCGGTACTCGCCGAATAAATTCCATAACCAAAAAAGATGAAGTAGTAAATCAATTGCGAATGGATGATTGCCATTCCTGTGTAAGAGATACAATAAATCAATAACCCAAAAATTAAAATAGATTTCAATCCTATTTTGTCTGCATACTTTCCAATGGGAAACGAAAGAGCTGCGAAAACAAGATTGTAAAAAATATAAAGAATCAAAACCTGAGTGTCGCTCATTCCAATCTGCTTCATCATCAGCAACAAAAAAGCATCGCTGCTGTTCACCAATGAAAAAAGCAGCAACGGAAGAATTAATTTTTTATATGATGAAGTAGCAGTTCTCCAATAAGAAAAACTCTGCATCACGCTCGGTTTATATTTTGAAATTGCTGTCTGAATTTTTTCTTTAATGGAAAAAGTGAACAGCACACTCAAAATGGATGGAATAAACGCAATGAGAAAAAGTGATTGATAATCTCTCGGATATTTCCAAAGAAATAGTAATGCAACCACAGGTCCGAGTGCTGCGCCCGCTGTATCAAACGCACGATGAAAACCAAACACGGCCCCTTTGTTTTCGGCGGTGGTTTCGTCGCTCAGCATGGCATCGCGCGCTGCTGTTCGCACCCCTTTCCCAAGCTTATCTGAAAACCGGGCCGTGAAAATCCAAGCCGTGAAAGAGGAAAGCACAAGCATTGATTTTGAAATGGCGCTCATAAAATATCCGATGCGCACAAACGGAATCCGCTTTCCGGTTTTATCACTTAAATGACCGAAATAAATTTTACTTAAACCTGCCGTTGCTTCGGCCATTCCTTCCAATACGCCAATCCATGCCACAGTAAAACCAATTGAACTCAGATACAACGGCATTATCGGAATCAGCATTTCGCTCGATACATCGTTGAGCAAACTCACCAATGAAAGAATCAATATGTTTCGGGTGATGCGCGACAAAATCAGATTGGAATTTTCCTTTCAAAAGTAATCTGCTTGTTTACATTTGCGCCACTCTAAAAAAGATAAAACACACATGAAGAAAACCCTTCTTACTCTCCTTATTTTTCTTGGTATCTCACCTGCCTTCCTTCGTGCCGATGAAGGCATGTGGTTGCTTTCGTTGGTGAAACAGTACAACATTGAAACCATGCATCTGCTCGGGTTGCAATTATCAGCCGATGATATTTACAGCGAAACTGACCCTTCATTAAAAGATGCAATTGTGTGGTTCGAAAACGGATGCACCGGCGAAATTGTTTCTGCCGATGGCTTGCTTTTAACCAATCACCATTGTGGTTACGGTGATATTACCGATCACAGTACTGTTGAACACGATTACCTGACAAATGGATTTTGGGCCGCAACCAGAAAAGACGAATTGCCGAATGCCAACGCTACTGTTTCCATTTTAGTAAGAATGGAAAATGTAACCGATAAAGTTTTAGCAGCAATAAAAGGTTTGGACGGACAAGCACGCGAAACCACAGCCGCAAAAACAATGAAAGAAATTTCAACCAAGGCAACTGAAGGAACAGTGTACAATGCCGATGTGCGCGAAATGTTTCGTGGTTCTGAATATTATTTGTTCGTGTTCGAAACATTTAAAGACATCAGATTAGTTGGCGCTCCACCATCAGCCATCGGAAAATTTGGTGGCGATACTGACAACTGGATGTGGCCTCGCCACACAGGCGATTTCAGCATGTTCCGGATTTATTGCGGAAAGGATAACAAGCCTGCCGAGTACAGCGCTGATAATGTTCCGTATCATCCAAAAAAGTTTTTGAAAATTTCTTTGAAAGGATATAGCAAAAATGATTTCGCCATGATTGTTGGTTTTCCGGGGCGCACCAATCGCTATCTCAGCAGTTATGCAATTAATTTAACTTTGAAAGAAACTTATCCTGCGTTGGTAACCATGTGGGAAGAGAAACTTTCAATCATGAAAAAATACATGGATGCTGATCCGAAAATCAGAATTCAACTGGCTGAAGAATATGCAAGTGTGGCCAATGTGTGGAAATTATTTAAAGGTCAAATCGGTTTCGGGATATCAGACGAAATGATAACAAAAAAACAAAAGCAGGAAGTTGCATTTACCAATTGGGTGAATGGATTGAGCAACGATAGTTTGAAAAATGTTTATGGAAAAGTGCTTCCTGCGTTGAAGAAAAAATACGATGAGTTTCATCCGAATAATCTGCCAACCATTTACGGCAATAATTTATTGTCGCTGGCATTTGCCGGATTTGCTTCGCGCTTTACTGATCTTTATAATGTTTTAACTACCGAGCCAATTGATGTTGCAAAAAAAGATGAACTGATTTCTAAATTAAAAAACAACACGGTTGATCAGTTTGTAAAATATTTTGCACCTGTTGATCAGGAAGTAATGGTAGCATATCTCAATGCATTCAGCAAGGGAGTGCCTGCCGATAAACAAGGAACATTTATTACTGATATCACTGCCGCTTACAAAGCTGTTACACCTGAAGAATCATTTAAGAAATATGCTGCTGATGTTTTTGCAAAAAGCATTTTTGTTTCTGCTGATAAAGTGAATGCGTTTTTGGCAAAACCATCTTCAAAAATTTTAGACAAAGATCCCGGATATTTATTTGCGAAAAAAGTGATGGCTTACACTGCACAGTTTCCAACTGCCATGTCGTTGGGCGGTGCCGTGAAAGCTGATAACAGAACTTACCTGCAAGGCTTGCGATTGATGAATAGCAACAAACCATACTATCCTGATGCGAACAGCACCATTCGATTAACTTACGGAAAAATTTCTGATTACAATCCGCGCGATGCTGTACATTATAATTATTACTCAACCTTAACGGGTGTAATGCAAAAAGAAGATCCGACCAACGAAGAATTTATTGTTCCGAAAAAACTGAGAGACTTGTATGAGAAAAAAGATTTCGGTCAGTATGGTTTTAATGGTGATGTTCCAACTTGCTTTTTAACTGACAATGATATTACCGGCGGAAACAGCGGAAGCCCTGTGATGAATGGCAATGGAGAATTACTTGGTTTGGCATTCGATGGAAACTCTGAAGCAATGACCGGCGATTTTGAATTTGACCCGATTTTAAAACGCACCATTTCAGTTGACATTCGTTATGTAATGTTCATCATTGATAAATATGCTGGCGCACAACGATTAATTGATGAAATGACTTTTGTGAAATAAATATTGCAGGTAGACCGACGCGGTTTTCAAAACCGCGTCGGTCTTAAAATGAAAACGGCTTCTCAAATTTTTGAGAAGCCGTTTTTTATTTATGAAGTAAATATTTTTTATTTCACCACCACTAATTTCCGAACAATAATTCTATTGCCGCTTTTAAAAGTTAAAGAATAAAATCCTGCTGATAAAGCTGAAGTGGATAGTTGAAGTGTATGAGTTCCCGCAGAAATATTCTTTTCATTTGTTATAAAAATTTCTCTTCCGTTTAAATCAAATAATTGAATGCTTACATTATTATTCATTGGTAAATAATAGCCAAGTGTTACCGACTCGTTTGCAGGATTCGGATAGGGTTCAAAAAATTCAGAAGTGTTTTCTGCATCAACAATTCCAACATTTCCTAAAACAGAAAATTCATAAACACCTGCCGGAGCTACCAATGGTTTTGAAACTGTGCGGCCACTGATGCTGCTTGCATTTATGTAGTACCAGATTTTTGTACCCGCAATTTGTGCTGGAATGTTTGCCACAAAAGTATCGTTAACAGCTGCTGTCATATTGAGCATGCTGTAACCAAGAGCAGTATCAATGCTCCAGTAAACTTTTGCAGTATTTACTCCGCTGGTTGTTTTTATGTATGCTTTTACTTCGTACGGATTTACTGTTTCATAAGTATCGAAGAGATGTGCATGCGAAATAAAAATCGGGTCGGCTACACCAATTTCGTGAGTGATACAATGTATTGCACCACTGTAACCAATGATGTTGTTGCAGTTAATCATGTGAATCTGATAGCCGGGCATACTTTCTTTCCAAATTCTTAAAGCTGTTGTATCATACTCTGTGTAATAACTCGGAACTAAAACAATGTTGTTTAAGATAAGCGCATTGGTATAAGTAAGGTAATCGCCATTGCCCCAAGCATTGCCGGGATAATCGCCATTGGTTTGAGGTGGTTGCGGAATGCGAATTACTTTATATGGCCGGCCATAACAATTCAAAAAATTTGAAGTCACATAATTTAAATTGGTTTCAATCTGAGGGCCATCAGAAACTCCTGTTGGATATTCTCCCATCAACAAAGTTTCTTCATCCAATAATTTCATGTGCATGTCAATGTGATGAATTCCATCGTAGGGTAAAGTTGTCATTTTAATGTACCGGGTAATTCCCATGAAATGTTTTTCAATGGAATCTACATCGGATTCAGTAAGATTTTGCCCCCAGGTTCCGCTTGATGAATTTTCTGTTAATACTAATTTAGAAGAGAATGCCGTTCCATGACCATCAGCCATCCAGTTGCCACCTGTGTGAACCAGTTTATTTGGTGCTACTGTAGTACTGTAAACCGGAATGCCCATTGTCATTGCAAGATTCACCGGTTGCGCATCATCATCAGCGCGATTGGTTCGGTTGTATTTCCAATCAACCAATGAAAGATTGCTCACTTCATTTTCATAAATATTATTCTGACCAAAATCACGAGCCCAAATGGTATTTGTTAAAACCTGAAAACACTTAATATTTGTTAGTGGAACACCCTGACTTGTTAAATAACTTCTTGTTGCATTTGAATCTTCGGTGGCGATATAAACGATTCCAACTTCCTGAGCATAATCAACAATTTGAGCGAGTATTGGCAATTGACCACTTGCTCCTTGAGTATATGTTTCCCATGAAATAAAAACTCCCTGCATTTCTTCAAATTGTCCCGGTGTTCTTACTGCAACAGTTGGTGGAGTGGTGAACTGCATAAAATTTTTTTCCTGCAAAAATCCCGCAGCAGAATTTATTTCTGATGAATTCATTAAATGCACCGATTGAGCAAAAGCAGAAATGGAAATGCTCAGCAGAAAAAAGGTGGAGAGAAATTTTTTCATGAATTATTTTTTATGAAGGATTTCAAATGTAAGGTATGAATAGGGAGTTCAACCCGAAATTTAATTGGCGTAGTAATAAAGTGTTGAACAATTTTCTTTTTGCAAAATGTTTTTAGCTTCGGTTTGAATTTCGGCAGCAGTTACCTTCCGGTACAATTCTTTTTCAGTATTCACCAAATCAGCATCGCCCAACAATTCAGCATAAGCAAGACTCATGGCTTTGTGCAGCACTTCCATTTCAGCAAATTCAATTTGCGATTCAACACGGTTTTTTACTTTTTCTAATTCAATCGCATCCACACCATTTTCTGTCAGGTTATTAATTTCTTGTTGCATGGCAGCTTCGGCGTCTTCCATCTTTACACCCTTCACTAATTTTCCTTCAAACACGAACAATCCGGGGTCAATGCTTCCGGTTATGTAGGCGCTTATTTCACTGAATAATTTTTTTTCTTTTACTAAACTCTGATACAATCGAGATGATTTTCCTGCTGATAAAATATCACTCAACAAATCAACCGGATAATATCTTTTATCCAACCGACCCGGCATGTGATAAACTTTATACAATGCATCAAGCGGAACATCAGCTCTTACTTCCAATTTTCGTTCAGCAGTTTGTTTTGGTTCGGCCGGAATATTTTTTTCTATTGTAGGATTGGATGGAATGCTTCCGAAATATTTTTCAGCCAATCGTTTTACTTCTTTCACTTCAACATTTCCTGCAACTACAAGTATTGCATTGTTCGGCCGATAATTTTTGAAGAAGAAATTTTTTACATCATCAATGGTTGCGTTTTCAATGTGCGATAGTTCTTTGCCGATTGTAGGCCACCTGTAAGTGTGAGTGGTGTATGCAAGCGTGCGCAGTTTGTGCCACACATCACCATACGGTTGATTGATGTAGTGCTCCTTGAATTCTTCACTCACTACTTTGCGTTGCACTTCTAAAGCGCGACCTTCAAAATCCAGTTCCAGCATTCTGTCGCTCTCTAACCAAAAGGCAGTTTCAAGATTATGTGCCGGAAGTGTTTCATAATAATTGGTGATGTCGTTACTTGTGAATGCATTGTTTTCGCCACCGGCGCGTTGCAGCGGTTCATCAAACGACGGAATGTTTTTAGAACCACCAAACATCAGGTGTTCAAACAAATGAGCGAATCCGGTTTTGTCTTCGGACTCATCACGCGCTCCAACATTATAAAGTAAATTAAATGCAGCAAGAAGTGTAGTTGTATCGCGGTGAACCAGCACCCGCATTCCATTATCCAAAGTAAATTTCTCGTAGTGAATCATTGCGGCGAAAATACTAATTTGATGATATGATAATTTGATAATTTGATGATGAATTACAAATGCAATTAACCGCAGAGAAGCAGAGGCGCAGAGATATTATTAAATAATAAAAGCTATCAGCTAATTGCTAAAAGCTAACCGCTATTTTTGCTGCAATGATTCTAAAAGATTTATATAAAAAAGCACTCGTGTTCGAATGGCTTTCGATTGAAGAAGGAATTTTTCTTTTTGAAAATGCACCGACTGCTGAGTTAATGTTTATCGGAAATGAATTGCGCTTTAAACAAAAACCAGAAAAAATTGTCACATGGATAATTGACCGCAATGTGAATACCACCAATGTGTGCATTGCCAACTGTAAATTCTGTAATTTTTATCGCAGGCCCGGTCATGCGGAATCATACATCACCACCATTGAACAATATAAACAAAAGATTGATGAAACTTTTCGTTTGGGTGGCGAACAACTATTGTTACAGGGCGGTCATCATCCTGATTTAGGGTTGAGTTTTTATGTTGATTTATTCAAGCAACTGAAATCGCTTTATCCGAATTTGAAATTGCATTCACTCGGGCCGCCTGAAATTGCTCACATTACAAAACTGGAAGGAAGCACTCACACTGAAGTGCTCAAAGCTTTAATTGCCGCAGGATTGGATTCATTGCCCGGAGCAGGAGCAGAAATTTTAAACGACAGAGTGCGCCGCTTAATTTCAAAAGGAAAATGTGGTGGACAGGAATGGCTGGATGTAATGCGCGCTGCACATCAATTAAATCTCACCACTTCCGCAACAATGATGTTCGGTCATGTTGAAACGATATACGAACGATTCGAACATTTGAGTTGGCTTCGACAAGTGCAATCAGAAAAACCTGTTGATGCAAACGGATTTTTAGCATTTATTCCATGGCCGTTTATGGATGAAGGAACTTTACTGAGTCGTGTTCGTGGTGTAAAAAATCATGTAACAGGTGATGAGTACATCCGCATGATTGCGATGAGCAGAATCATGTTGCCCAATATTAAAAACATACAAGCGAGTTGGTTAACCGTTGGAAAAGAAGTGGCGCAACTTTGCCTTCATGCCGGTGCAAATGATTTCGGTTCAATAATGATAGAAGAAAATGTGGTGAGTGTGGCCGGTGCTCCTCATCGGTTTACATCAAATGGAATTCAGGAAAGTATTCGAGCAGCAGGTTTTACTCCGCAGTTGCGAACGCAGCAATATAAAAACAGAGAATTACCTGAGTTGATTGAGCAACAGGAAATAACTTATTAATATATTTTACTTGCTTGCTGAGCTGTGATACAATGATAATTGTTGAGGAGTAAGAATATTTTGCAAAGCAACTTCCCGTTGTTGTATTAATGTTTGAATTTGATCATTTGCCAAGTGCTTATCGCTGTTATTGGTTTCAACAACTTGTTGAATTTGTGCAAGGCTTTGTTCAAACACGGTTTTTACCTGATCTTGTTGCGCAGGGCTCAGACTTAATTTTTGTGTTAAATCTGAAGTAATTGTTTCAGTTCGCGTACCTAGTCGGCTTTTTGTTTGCGTTGAACCGGTTGCAGTTTGAGCGTTTGAAAAACCAACGCTTACAATAATTATAAAAGCTGAAAGAATTATTTTTTTCATTTTTCGAATGTTTTTTCACTTTCAACGACATGAATTGCATAAGGTTGCCAGGAATTAGGTGTTCGTAATGGCTTTTTGGCTATTTATCTTATTTTATAAAATAGGTATATAATAATGTCGCAAATAATTTTTTCGAAACAAAACTTTTTCAAATTCTTAAGGTAATGAGGTGCAATAAAACACCAAAATTATGTCAAGTCAGTTCAGAACACGACTTCAATTAACACCTAAGACCAAGGTTAAGACACAAACAAGGCAACGATTGGTAGCAAGCGGCAGCGTATTGGCTGTGGCTTTATTATTTGGCATCGGAGCTTTTATGTATGGCAACTTCGGAAACTCCACCGAATCATTTGCAGCTATAAGCAGCAACATGGGATTCGAAAACAGTTTAACCGATTGGACCACCGGTAGCGGCACTTGGGCTATAAATTCAACTGCAGCCTATAACCGAAGTGGTAGTAAATCAATTAAAAATACTGCCAACTCAACAAGCGACAAGCAATTAAAAAATTCCAATTGCACTATCGCTGTTCCTGCTTCAGGAACAAATTATGTTACAGTTTCAAGTTGGGTAATTGGAAGTTCAACCAATGGAAGAGTGCGGTTTGCCATTTATGATGTAACTGCTTCTGCCGAAACAGTTGCTCCAACATATTATTCAACCACTACCGCGTTTGGATATACTTCATATACATTCAGTGCAATTAACGGGCATACTTATTATCCGATTTTATATGCAAAAAATAATACCACTGGTTCGGTAGATGTTTATTTTGATGATGTGATGTGTTATACATCAACATCAGCAACTGTTGATGCAACAGTACCAACGGCACCAACAGCAGTTTCATCAACTTGTTCAGGCACCAGTGTAACATTAAATTTCACTCAGGGAACCGATGCAAACTCAGGTATTGATGGTGTATTAATACTTCGACAGTTGGGTGTTATTGCAACTGATCAGACCGTAAATAATCAAACTGCTTATTCAACAACTTCTACTACTGGCCCAACAACCGTTGGAAGTTATTCAGTAGTATATAATGGGAATTCGGTTTCAACCTTTACAGATAATCCAGGTGCAACCGGTTCATATACATACCTGATTTATATGCGCGATAAAAATTATAACTATACTGCGCTTACTTCTGCAGCAAGAATTTGGGTAATGAACGGTTCTGCTTTAACAGCAACAGCTTCTGCAAGTTCAGCAGTAGATGGATTATATATTCCTTCAGGAAATACTTTAACCATTGGTTCAGCGGCCACTTTAACTTTAAGAACTGGTTCAATTCTTACAGTGAGTGGAACATTAAAATTGCAAGGTGTGATATCAAATAACGGAACAATAACTTTTGCAAGCGGAAGTACTTTTGAATATAACAGAAACGGAAGCGCAACAGCCGGAACAGGAATTCCAACAGCTACATGGGCAACAGGTTCTACATGCCTTGTAACTGGTATTACAAGTACAGCCCCGCTTGGAACAGGGCAATCATTTTATCATTTTACATGGAATTGCACATCGCAAACTGCCAATGCAATTATGTTGAGTACAAGTTTTAATTGCAATGGCAACCTTACTATACTTGATAGTGGAGTAGGAAACTCACCAAAAACAGTTTGGTTAGATGGTACAAATCATATAAAAGGGAACTTGCATGTTGAACTAACTGGAAATATAAATTTTGATTATGGAAGCACCATATATTTTGATGGAACAACTTTGCAAAACATTGATAATACTGGTGGGACTTTGTGGTTTGAAAATGTGATTATTGATAATGCTGCAGGTGTTAAACTACTGGATGATGTATTGGTAGATTCAGTTACAACTTTAAGAAATGGCAATGTAAACCTGAACGGAATGTGGTGGGATTTGGAAGATATGGCTCAGGTAATTCGCGAAAACGGAACCATGACCGGCGAACCTTATCCATATGGCTATTATGATTTAACCTATAAAAATGCATGTGCAACCGGGGATGAACTGGTTGATACTTATACCGATGCGGTGTATCGTTTGAATTTGAATCTGACAGGAAATGTAATTTTATCAACCAATGCCTATATCAATCACTCACTGAATTTCATCAGCGGAAAATTAGAAACCGGATCATTTGAAGCACAACTTTTAACCACATCAACAAGCGCAGTTACCGGTTATGGAACCAATAGTTATGTGTATGGTAAATTAAGACGCAATGCTGCTACTACAGGTGCCTATCTTTTCCCGGTGGGTTCAGCTACCAACTACGAATTAATGACTATCACCTTTACTTTACAAACTGGCGT
>JAHEZG010000291.1 GCA_023251195.1 Chitinophagaceae bacterium
CGAAAGAATTCCGATTGGAATCATCACCCAACCGCCCTTCATCAGCATTTGCAAAAAACTGAGCGACTCAGCCGGTTTGCCCGTGGTAACGAGGTTGGAAGTAATTGCAGCCACAGTATCTTTTACTGAATCTGCCGCCATGTTTATCTGAAGTAGTAAGCTCATGTTTTGTGTTATGCCTGTTTAAACGATGTAAGTTTCTGTTTTATTATTTCAACAAATTTATTTGCTGTGTAAGGAGCGCTTGCATAATGCATTCAACAGAATCAAATTGCTTGTATTGAATTGTAGGCGGTTTTTTTTGCTGTTAGCAATTAGCTTTTAGGTTTATGCAGATGAAAATTCAGTTTGCCGCCAACCGCTAATTGCTAAAAGCTAATTGCTAAAAGCTAATTGCTAAAAGCTAATAGCTAAATGCTATTTCACAAATGCAGATAATACGGAGCGAGTAATTCCATAAATCGTTTAGAATATTTTCCATCTTTTTCGTGAATGAATATTTTTTCTTCTGAAATTTTTTCTGGACGAAACGAAAATGACATGATAAAAAGGTGCGGAGCTTTTTCTTCGTTGGAAGAAATCACGGATTTTTTTTCGGGAAATAAATTTTGAGTAGAGCAATAGTTTTCAAAGGCAATCATTTCGTTTGGTGGAAGCATGATAAATGCTTTTCCGTTTTCACTGAGATGTTTTGAAAGAATGATTGATAAATTTTCGTGCGAAAGCGAATCGTTATGACGCGCTAATGATTTTCGCTCATCATCATTTTTTTTATGTGAAGTGAAGAAGGGCGGATTACAAACAATCAAATCAAATTTTGAATCAGCATGTTCACTCCATGAAAAAATATCTGCGTGAAGTGATTTCATTTTTTCTTTCCATAATGATTCGGAAAAATTTCTCGCGGCTAAATCTGCTGAGTATTTATCAACTTCAATTCCGAGAATACAGGATGTATCTGATTTTTGTGCAAGCATCAATGCAAGCAATCCGGTTCCGGTTCCGATGTCGAGAATTGATTTTGCATTTTCTGTTTCAATCAATGCTCCGAACAAGCATGCATCAGTTGTAACTTTTAAAGGCGCACCTTCCTGATGAACAATAAATTTTTTGAACTGGAAGTATGTATTGCTCATTGAAAATAAAAACTCATTAATCAGATTCCCTTTATCCGTTCAATCAGCTTTTTAAAAGCATCTGAACTGATTGCTTTCATTCTTCCTCGCTGAATCATCATGCCATCAGCATTTGATTTTAAATCGTATGTGAATACAAAATCCTTTTTGTCAGTAAATAAATCTGTCAACCCGAATCGTAAATCATGCAAACTAATTTCGCCGATACTATCAGTTGTTATACAATAATAGCCCTGCGAAAACCTTACTAATCGCTGGACTCTTGCATCATCTGCATATTGATTTGCCAGTTCATGTTGCGCCGGAGTATATGAAAAATGAATGCTGTCAGTTTTATCGAATACAGAATAGTAACCGGTATAAAACCCATTATTATCTTGCGCCAGTATATACCACAAAAAATTATTCAGAGGCGATGGAGTCGTCATGTAACTGTTGGTAGCAATTCCATGTGACTTGAAATTCGTTTGTGTAACAGTATCAATTTTTGCTTTGTTGTAAAAAGTGTAACACAAATATGTCATTGCCGGAATTAAACCTATGAGTGCCCAGGTTGTTCTTCCGCTGCTGAATCTTTTTTTGATTAACAAAGCAATTGCGCCAACCAAAAGTGATAAAGTAAAAAACGGGTCAGCCACAAAAATGGTATTGAACGAAACACGGTAATGACTGAATGGTTCGAACCAACCGGTTCCATAAGTGGTAAATGAATCAATGAGAATATGTGAAAACATTCCGCAACCCCACAACAACAACCAACCTGAAAATTCCAGTGCCTGATTTTTTCTTCGGAAATAAATTGCAGCAAGAATGGAAATGAGAATCGCAAACAAAATGGAATGTGTGAATCCTCGATGTGAGAGCAAACTGTGATCAACAGAAATGAAAGGTGAAAGCGCAACATCAATATCCGGAAGACTATTCGCAATGGCTCCCCAGAGCATCGCCTTTTTTCCTAATTTTTTTCCGGCGATTAATTCACCTTCAATCATTGCAAGAACAATGTGTGTGAGTGAATCCATTTTTATTTTGTCGGACTTGTTTTGAAATTATTGTTTTTGATTTTCATGTTTTTCCAGTTCAAGTGCAATCATCTTTTTTACTTTTTCGTTCAGCTCCGAAATATTTTCAAGCGTCATTCCTTCCACCGAAACTTTTTCCAGAAAAATTGTTTTTGTTTTTCCGGGTGTGAGTTTGAAAAAGGAATCACGCGGCAATCGCGCATGTGCGCCAATGTAAACCATTGGGATAATCGGAGTTTGAGTTTCAATCGCAATCCGAAATGCACCATCGTAAAAACGACTCAGTGTTTCGTTGGTATAATTAAATCCTCCTTCCGGAAAAATAATGATGCTGATATTTTTCGACAATACATGTTTTAATATGCGAACACTTTTTGCGCGATTGTCTTTATCTGCGCGGTCAACGAGAATAACTCCGTAACGATATATCCAACCAAAAAAAGGAATGCGACGAATTTCAGTTTTTCCCAATGCACGAAACTGTCCATGCAACGAAAGCATGGTGACAGGTGCATCGAGATAGCTGTCGTGATTTGCTACATAAATAAATGGTCCGTCTTTTTTGTTTGGTTTCACTCCTTCGTTTTCGTGGCGCAGTCCGCAGAAAAAATACCAGAGCATTGCCCACAGTTTTATCAGAAAGAAAATAATATTTCCGCCAATGAAAATTCCGAACATCGCTGCAATAATCATGATTGGCAGAAACAAAAACATGAGCACGATAAACATTGTCCACGCGTAAATGCGATAGAAAAAAAGAAAAAATTCGTTCATGCAATTTGACTATTCAATTTCGAAATGTATTTACTTTCAATTGATTCAGATTTTTAATTTTTATTCAGCAATAAATAAACCTGCACAATTATTTTGAATTAATATTTTTGAAGTAAGATTTATCTGAATTGGAAAAATTAGCAGAAACAGAAAACAGTTTATTGAATTCTTTTTACAAGGATGAAATAATTATTGCAGCAGATAATTCTTCTGCTCAACCGGATTTACGCGGAGGATTTGAACGGAAAATTTTATTTCTCACAAATGGTGAGGGAGTTCCTTCGTTTATTCCTGAAATTGAAACCATGTTTCAGCGAATGATTACCAACCTTCAATCCAATGAAAACGAAATCGGAATCATTGATTTGAAAAACACCCCCGTTTCTTTTTCACAATTGAAAAAATTCTTTCAGCCACAAACAATTATTTTTTGTGGAGTGAAAACTGCTGACATCGGATTGCAGATTGAAGCAGAAAAAAATCAGGTTATACAAATGAATGATTGTAAAATTTTATTGTCGGATTCTTTTGCCGAGTTGCATAAATCAGACGCGAAGAAGAAAGAAATTTTTCCTTCCCTGAAAAAAATATTTTCACTTTAAATCAGAATGAATTGAAATTATTATTTGCTACACAGAATAAAAACAAGGTTAACGAAATCAAGCGATTGATTGGTGCGCAACACGAATTGCTCACGCTCGCCGATTTAGATTATGAAGAAGAATTGCAGGAATCTTCCATGTTGCTGGAAGAAAACGCATTGGAAAAAGCGAATCACATTTATCACGAATTCAAAATGAATTGCTTTTCGGAAGACACCGGATTGGAAATTGATTTTCTGAATGGTGCCCCCGGCGCTTTGAGTGCGCGATATGCAGGCGAAGAAAAAAATGCAGACCAAAACATGAACAAGGTTTTGAATGAATTGAACGGAATTGCAAACCGCTCTGCCCGCTTCCGAACTGTCATTGCCTTAGTAATTGACGGAAAAGAATTTTTGTATGAAGGAATTATTAGCGGAACAATCACCACAGTAAAAAGAGGAATTAATGGTTTTGGTTACGACCCCATTTTTCAACCCGAAGGTTCGGCTAAAACTTTTGCAGAGATGAATGCTGAGGAGAAAGGCACAATAAGTCACCGTTCGCAAGCGTTTGCAAAAATGAAGGAGTTTCTGGAATCTGAATTTGCCCAATAACAATTGTTTTTTTAAGACAACATTAAATAGGCAGAAAATAAGTTTTTTTCATCATGCAACTCTTTCCCTTACCTTTAACTCTCTAAACTATCATTCGAATGAAATTCAGAATCAAGCAACATTTTTCTGATCAGGAATTAATAACCGGTTGTTTGCGCAACGAGCGCAGATTTCAGGAGGGGCTGTATAATCAGCATGGTTCAACTATGTTCTCTATTTGTCTGCGTTATGCAAGCGATTACTATCAGGCGGAAGACATGTTGCAGGAAGGTTTTATCAAAGTATTTAATCACTTAAAAAATTTCAGAAACGAAGGGTCATTTGAAGGATGGATGAAACGGATTTTTGTGAATACAGCGATTGAGTGGTTGCGGAAAAACAAAGTGATGAACGAGATGCAGGAAATTGAAAATGTACCGCTTCACATAGTGCAGGAAGATTGTTTCAGTCAATTGGCAGCAGACGATTTAATGAAACTGATACAGAGTTTGTCGCCCGGATACCGGACAGTGTTTAACCTTTATTCCATTGAAGGTTATTCGCACAAAGAGATTGGCGAGATGATGAACATTAACGAAGGAACTTCAAAATCACAATTAGCAAGAGCGCGCTACATTTTGCAAAAGATGGTGGTGCAATCGAACAAAGTACAATATGCCGCAGCAGTTCTCTGATAACAACATTGACAAAGCTTTCCGCGAAAAATTAGGCGGCTTGCGCGTTGAACCACGCTCACGGGTGTGGTATCGCGTGTCGGCTGGTCTTGACCGCGAAGCTGCACTTGTTGCGCACAAAAAACGCAGAGTGATTGGTGTGTTAATCGGCGTGATTTTATTGACCGGAATTATTTTGACTGCGGTA
>JAHEZG010000292.1 GCA_023251195.1 Chitinophagaceae bacterium
ACTGTAACAGTTCTTCTATTCCCATTTTAAAAGCAATGTTGTTCAGGTTATTCCGGCTCACCATTTTACTGCGCAGGTCGGTGAGGTATCCTTCATCGCGAAACGGAAATTTCAAAAACAAATAATCAGCAACCACTAAACTCAAAACTGCATCGCCTAAATATTCCAATCGCTCATTACTCATGTTCGATTCCGAAGCGAGCGAACTGTGCAGAAAAGCAAGATGGTACAATTGTGTATTCATCGGATAAACTCCGGTGAGTTGATATACTTGGTTAGCGAACTTTGGATTAAGGGAAAATAATCCCGCAATTAATTTTCGCGCGAGATGACGCAAACTTTAATAAATAAATTTTTTGAAAATCACTGAAGCATTGTGACCACCGAAACCAAAAGTATTGTTGAGCGCATAATTCACATCGCGCTTCTTCGCCACATTCGGAGTAAGGTCTAACTTCGGATCAATAGCAGGATCGAGATTAAACAGATTAATAGTCGGAGGAATAATTCCATCCTTAATAGCCATGATACAGGCGATACTTTCAAATGCACCTGCCGCGCCCAATCCATGTCCGGTCATTGACTTGGTGGAACTGATACTTGTTTTATAAATGTGCTCACCCAACATTTTAGCAACTGCTTTCAATTCAATCGGGTCGCCCATTGGTGTGGATGTACCATGCACATTCACATAGTCAATCATTTCAGGTCGAATGCCGGCATCTTCAAAAGCATTTTCCATTGAATATTGCGCACCTAAACCTTCAGGATGCGGAGCAGTGATATGATACGCATCGCCACTCATTCCGCCACCCGCAACTTCAGCATAAATTTTTGCACCGCGCGCTTTTGCATGTTCCAGTTCTTCCAGAATCAATGCACCACCTCCTTCACCAATCACAAAACCATCGCGGTCTTTATCAAAAGGACGAGAGGCAGTATGCGGGTCATCGTTTCTTTCACTCAATGCTTTCGCAGAAGAAAATCCACCCAATGCAGGAATGGTTATCGGCGCTTCACTTCCACCCGAAATAATAATATCAGCTTTGTTCAACCTGATGAGATTGAAAGCATCAATAATATTATTGGTGGCAGTAGCACACGCAGAACACACGGCATAATTAGGTCCGTTAAAACCATAGCGAATGGAAATGTGCCCGGCTGCAATATCCAGAATCATTTTCGGAACTAAGAAAGGATTGAAGCGCGGAGTTTCACCGGTCTTGTAATAACTTTCTAATTCTGTCGTGATTTCCTGAATACCACCAATGCCCGAACCCCAAATAACACCGGCTTTACGGCGATTAATTTTTTCTGAATCGAGACCTGAATCCAGAAATGCTTCATGTGCAGCAGCAATAGCATATTGCGTAAAACGGTCGAGACGACGGGCTTCTTTTTTGTCCATCGTTAACGAGGCATCGAAATTTTTTACCTCGCAAGCAAAGCGGGTTTTAAATTTCGATGCATCGAAATAAGTGATAGGTCCGGCGCCGCTTACTCCTTTTAACATGTTATCCCATGTCTCAGCAACGCTGTTGCCGATTGGAGTAATTGCACCAAGCCCTGTAACTACAACTCGTTTTAACTGCATTAAAAATGTAAGTAAATTATTTAGCTACATTTTGCTCTACATAAGAGATCGCCTGACCTACTGAAGTGATAGTTTCAGCTTGTTCGTCAGGAATAGAAATGTTAAACTCTTTTTCAAATTCCATAATGAGTTCAACAGTATCAAGTGAATCGGCACCGAGGTCGTTGGTAAAAGTTGCCTCGTTGGTTACTTCACTTTCATCAACGCCTAATTTGTCGATGATGATCTTTTTTACTCTTGCAGCAATGTCTGACATAATTGAATTTTAATTTTAGTTTTTTTAATTGAGGGTGCAAATAAAAGCAACTGCCGTCTCATTTTCAAACGCGATACACTTACACACATTTCAGTTGATTTCGCGCAGGCAAACCGCCTCGTTTTGCGCACATCTTTGAGCCGCCGGTATGAAAGCGCGCAAAGCAAAACACAAGGAGATTTTACAATTTGAATTTGATTTCGACATCAAACTGTTTGCTATTTCCACCACGCTGCGCGATTACCATTTGAGTTACCAGATTCAGAAAGCATTTTTTTTAAAACTGAAACGGGAAGAAGATATTGTTTATGAATACAAGAAAAAAAATCAGATAGGGCAGTTCAGCCGCTTCTCGTGCAAGGATGAAATAATGCAGTGGGAATATCATTTGCTCTCGAATAAATATCACGGAAATTTATTTATTCCGGAACTCAAGTTTGCTGATTACCTGTTCATGCTTCGCGGTGAATGTTGTGGCGAAGAAGTGGATATACTGAAACAACTGAAAGGAATAATAGATGTGCAGGCAGTGAAACTAATAGATGTAACAGTTTTAAAATCAAGAGACAATTTAATTTTCGATTAATATGTGGGAAGAAAAAGAAAATGCATTGCAACGGACTTTTCAGTTCAAAGATTTTTCAGAAGCATTCGCCTTCATGACAAGGGTTGCGCTCATTGCCGAAAAAATGGACCACCACCCCGAGTGGGCGAATGTTTATAATAAAGTAGTGATGAAACTCAGCACTCATTCAATGGGTGATATTGTAACCGAGAAAGACAGAAAGCTGGCTGCGGCGATTGATAAGTTGGTTTGAATATTTAGAAATGGAAATTCTTTTATCATGAAGAATATTTTCTTCGACGGTTTTTATTTTTAAGAATTATATTTCACGAAAATTATTTGGAGAGAAAAATAAAATCCTCTCATTACCCGGCAAAAACAGGTTAGACTGTTGAGCATTACAGCCCTCAAAACGAAAGTTTTGACCAGTCATTTTAAAATCTTTTCAAAATGAGAAAGATTAATGGAATTCTCAAAACAACAAGAGAATTATTATGGGTGATTTACCTAATCATCAAAATTCTTATGTAATGTTTTGCTGACAGCCCTGCTAATTTTTAGCAGGGCTTTTTTGTTTGGAAGAAAAGTTATTTTGTGCAACAAAAAATCTCTAATGAAAAATATAAAATCGCTTATCTTTTTAGTATTTCTTTTTCATTGTAGCTGTTCAATGAAAAAAATTAAAAATGACCTTGAGAGCGAGAACTTAAAGGGCAGAGTAAAGTCTATTATTGAATTTGCATATACTTCGAAGATGAAATTGGGAGAAGTTCAAAAAGATAGTTTGGATTCTAAATATTCATTTAAATATGATGAAAAAGGGAATAAGGTTGAAGCTACAATGTATAACTCTGATGGAAGTTTATTTTACAAAACCATATACAAGTATGATGAAAATGGAAATAAGGTTGAATGGAATGGTTATAAAGCAGATGATAGTTTTTTTTCTAAAACTAAATGTAGGTATGATGATAAGGGAAATGAGGTTGAGTGGAATTCTTTTAATGCAGATAATAGTTTACTTTATAAATCAACTTTTAAGTATGATGATAAGGGAAATCAAATTGAGATAAATAGTTATAACTCTAATGACAGTTTGTTTTACAAATCTTTATTAAAATATGATGACAGAATGAATGTTATTGAGAAATCAGATTTTAAAACTGATGATGGTTTGCCTTTTATTTATTACTACAAGTACAATGAATTTGACGCAGTGGGCAATTGGACAAAGAAAATTAAATATTACAAAGAGAATCCTATTGAAATTACTGAACGACAAATTGAATATTATTAACTTTTCGTTTAAATAATTTTTAATTGAGTTTTATTAAGTGAGTTCCATTTACAATGGAACAATTTCACTCAGGTCGAAAAAAATCTTTGCTCCTTAATTTGCTTTGCGTGAATAGTAAGTAGTTCAAACAATCAACTATCAACTAATTATATTCGCCGCACAATGGCAAAACAAAAACCATCTATTCCAAGCGGCACCAGAGATTTCAACCCCGAAACGGTTGCGAAGCGCTGTTATATTTTTGAAACCATCAGAACAGTTTTTGAAAAATACGGTTACCAGCCGATTGAAACTCCTTCATTTGAAAATCTTTCATCACTCACCGGAAAATATGGAGATGAAGGTGACCAGTTGTTATTTAAAATTCTGAATTCACGATTGCATGATTCGAAAGACAAAGAGAAAATCAAAAGAGATTTTGATAAAATGCTCGAACAATCTTTCAACACTGAAAATATTTCGGAGCGTGCATTGCGTTATGATTTAACAGTTCCCTTCGCTCGTTATGTAGTGATGCATCAAAATGAAATCACATTTCCATTTCGTCGCTACCAGATGCAACCCGTGTGGCGCGCCGACCGACCACAGAAAGGAAGATACCGCGAGTTCTGGCAATGCGATGCCGATGTGATTGGCAGCGATTCTTTAATTCTCGAAATGGAATTAGTCAGAATTTACGATGAAGTTTTTTCGAAATTAAAATTGCCGATTGCCATTCATCTCAACAACCGGAAAATACTTTCAGGCATTGCCGAAGCCATGAATGCAACAGATAAATTCACTGACATCACCATCGCTATTGACAAGTTTGATAAAGTTGGTTTGCAGGGAGTGCGGCAGGATTTGCATAATAAAGGAATCAGCGAAAGTCAGATGCAGGAGCTCGAAAAGTTTTTCTCACTGACCGGAACTGAAATGGAAAAATTAGAAAAGGCGAATGAGCTGATGGGTAATTCCGAAATTGGAAAATCAGGTGTAACAGAATTAAAAAATGTGTTGAATTATTTATCGCTCAGCGGAACAACCAATTCGGAAATAAAAATTGATTTCACACTCGCGCGCGGATTGAATTATTACACCGGTGCAATCATTGAAGTGAAACCTGTAACAGTGCAGATGGGAAGTCTTGGTGGCGGTGGTCGCTATGATAATCTCACCGGCATGTTTGGTTTGGATGGAGTGAGTGGCGTTGGAATTTCTTTCGGTGCCGACAGAATGTATGATGTGTTGGAAGAGTTAAAACTTTTCCCCGAAGAATCATTGAAGACCA
>JAHEZG010000293.1 GCA_023251195.1 Chitinophagaceae bacterium
ATATGTCACCCGTCATGGTTTTGGCTATAGTGTGTTCGAGTGCGAAGAAGCAGGTATCCATTCTGAAATGTTTGTGTATGCTGATATGGAAGCTCCGATAAAATTTACAGTTATCAAACTGAAAAATAATTCAAACAGGCATCGCCGCATCACTGTTACAGGTTATGTGGAATGGGTGCTTGGTGATTTGAGAAATAAATCCGCCATGTATGTGGTGACAGAATTAGATCCCGAAAGCGGAGCACTGTTCGCCCGAAATCCATACAGTACAGAATTTTCAAAGCGGGTTGCCTTCTTTGATGTGGATGCAAAAACAAAAACTTTCACCGGCGACAGAAATGAATTCATTGGAAGAAATGGTTCATTGAAAAATCCGGTTGCCATGTGGCGTACGAAGCTTTCAGGAAAATTAGGAGTGGGTTTAGATCCATGCACAGCAATTCAAATTGTAGTGGAGTTGGCGGAAGGACAAGAGAAAGAAATCATTTTCAAATTAGGTGAAGGAAAAAACGCGCATGAGGCAAGTGCAATCGCACGACAATTTCGCGGAGCAACTTCAGCGCATGATGCTTTTGATAAAGTAAAAAAATACTGGACCGAAACCATTGATACACTTCAGGTAGAAACTCCGGATGCTTCTGTAAATCTTTTGGCGAATGGATGGCTGACTTATCAAACATTAGCGTGTCGCCTTTGGGCGCGCAGCGGATTTTATCAATCTGGTGGTGCATTTGGTTTCAGAGATCAGTTGCAGGATGTTTTATCACTTCTTCATACACAACCTCAACTGGCACGAAAACAAATTTTGCTTTGCGCTTCAAGGCAATTTGTAGAAGGTGATGTGCAGCATTGGTGGCATCCGCCTGTTGGTCGCGGAGTAAGAACACGATGCTCCGACGATTTGCTTTGGTTGCCTTTTGTGACAAGCAGATATGTATTAAACACAAGTGATTCAGAAGTGTTACACCAGTCCATTCCATTTTTAGAAGGGCGACAATTAAACATTGATGAAGATTCATATTATGATCTCATGAATCAGTCCTCCGAGTCTGCCACTTTATATGAGCATTGTGTTCGGGCAATTAAACATGCAATGCATTTTGGAGAATACGGCTTGCCACTAATGGGAACAGGTGATTGGAATGATGGAATGGACAGAGTTGGAAGGCGAGGTAAAGGCGAAAGTATATGGCTCGCTTTTTTTCTTTACGATGTGCTTTCTGAATTTATTGCGGTGGCGCAACAACAAAATGATTTGGTGTTCGCATCACAATGTGAAACAGAAGCAAAAAAACTGAGAGAAAATATTGAGAAGAATGCATGGGATGGAAACTGGTATCGTCGTGCTTACTTCGATAATGGAACTCCGCTTGGCAGTAATGCAAATGAGGAATGCCAGATTGATTCTATTTCACAAAGCTGGTCGGTTTTATCAAGCGCAGGAGAATTGCAACATACTGTTACAGCAATGGAATCGGCTGATTCGCACTTGGTCAATAAGAAAGATGCATTGATTCAACTGTTACACCCGCCATTCGATAAATCTTCATTGGATGTTGGTTACATAAAAGGTTATGTTCCCGGTGTAAGAGAAAATGGGGGGCAATACACGCATGCTGCCATCTGGATGATTATGGCTTTTGCTAAACTGGGAAACAGTAAGCGCGCATGGGAATTACTGCCCATGATTAATCCTATCAATCACGGAAAGTCACAGGAGAAAATTGAAATCTATAAAGTTGAACCGTATGTAATGGCTGCTGATGTATATGCTGTTGCACCCCTTACAGGCAGGGGAGGATGGACCTGGTACACCGGTTCAGCGGGTTGGATGTATCAATTGATTATTGAATCGCTTCTCGGAATAAAAAAAGAAGGCAATAAATTATTGTTCAAACCTTGTGTGCCGGTTGAATGGAACTCTTACAAAGTGCGCTATAAGTTTATCAATACTGTTTACAACATTCATTTTATTCAGCAGCTGCGTGAAGAGATGAGAGTAACAGTTGATAATAAAAAACAGGATGAACATTTTGTTTCTCTCATAAATGATGAAAAAGAACATGAAGTGGAAGTTATTATCTAAAACAGGTTTATCTGAATTCTAAGTTCCAATTTTTTTCAATTGAAAGAAAAAGCGGGGAATATTGAGCAATAAATTTCCCGGTTACTTTTTATTTTTAAATAGCTGAGAAAGTAAAAATATTCTTAGTTATCGTGGCTTCGCATTTGATTAAAGAAATGGTATAAAAAATAAATTATGAAAATAAAAACCACCTTTCTAATAGCGACTTTGCTTGCATCAGGCATTTATTCAAATGCACAGATAGCACCTAAAGAAAATAAGACAATGAATGTTGTTACAGATACAACTGTTGAAGCATTGAAAAATGTAGCAGAAAAAATCACCACCTTTTTTGACAACAAATTAAAACTCTCCGCTATCCAGAGAGAGCTTGTAAGTGATTTAACATATAAGCTGATTAATCATGTTCGGGAAATAAGAAACAGCGATGCAGAAAAGGACATGAAGGTTTCTCATATGAAAAATACATTGGATGTTTATGACACTGACATGAAGAAAATTCTGGATGCTCCGCAATACAAAAAATATCTTGCCCTAAAAAAAGATGTTCGCGAACATTTTAAAGATATGCGCGAAGAGAAATAATTGATCAGATAAGTTAAAAAAAATTTAAGCGCTGTTCAAACCAAAACAGATTTCGTCATTTTGTATTCTGACTTGTGAGTTTATAATTTTAAAACTCATTCTGCCTGAAAAGCAATCAAAGGAACATCAGTGTGATAAACCATTATCTTCGTTATGCTTGGAGCAAATAACCTTTTGAAAAATCCACGATGATGAGTAACCATTACCAACGCATCTGTTTTCTGCAGCCGAATCGCCTGTTCAATTCCTTCCATCACTTCTCCACTGAATTGCCGGAAATGTGTTTGGCAATTAAATAATTTTGCAATTGCTAATTCTTTGTAAACAGAAAATTCCATTGCCTCTTTATCATCACCGCTGAAAGTGTGAACTAAGGTAACCTCGGAACCAAATTGCTCCAGCAACGAATTTAATTTTTCTAAAACCGGTAGTTCTTCTTTGTGTAAAGCAGCAGCAAAAATAATTTTATCAAATCCGCGATACTGCGCATTTGAAGGAATGGCAATTACAGGGAATTTCAATTTGTCAATGCATTGCGCGGTATTGCTTCCCATCAGGGCAAGCGCTAAACCGCTTGAACCGGTTGTACCCATCACCACATAATCAATTTCATATTCCTCCGTTGCTTCCTTTATGGCATCTGCTGTGAAGCCAAAACCGGCAGCTACTTCAATATTCAGTGTTGGGTGCAACTGTAACAGTTCTGTTTTTTCATTTTGCAACCTTGTCATTGCTGCGCCATGCAATTCTTCAAGCGTGATATCAGGCATTGCAGTGGTTGTGTCTGAAACAAAAACCTGGTAAGCATTGAATAAAATAAGCCGAAGGTTTTTTCGCTTTGCTATTTCAATTGCAAAATCAATCGCATTGGTTGATGCAACTGAAAAATCTGTGGGACAAAGTATGCCGGGCATAAAAAAGTTTTTATTCTTTTAATGCAGCAAATTAAAAGCCGTAAAGAGCATTAAACAGGAACTTAATAAATACAGATATTTTCAAAATTTATTAAAAATCATTTTTTAAAAAATGGTTCTTCTGTTGAATGTTAAAAGTATTTTTAATAACTGTTACACTTATCGGAGTACTTGAAATTGTATTGGAATTTTCAAAAAGTTAAAAATTTCAAATCAAAATTCAGACCAGCGGAAATTATGTAGAACTATTTCTACGATTTTCAAAAACGCTTTTTTATCTCGGAACTTATATTTCTTTTTGTCAAAACTTAATTATTAAAACCACAAAAAATTAAGCACATGGCTATAAAGAAATCCTCTGCAAGCAGCGCTGACAGCGACTCTGGAACAGATGAACTGATTCTTTCAAAAGAAAATATTCCGGAATTGATTGAAAGAAAAAATTCGCGGCGAAAAAATTTATTAGTTAACAAGCCGGTTGTTGATCCGCAACTTCTTGCTGTAACAGACTCAATAGATGAGAAAGAATTATTGCGTGTTCTTTCCGAAGTGAAGAATGGAAATTTTTCTGTAAGAATGCCGATTGATAAAGTTGGAGTCAATGGAAAAATATGTGATACACTGAATGAAATTATTTCGCTCAACGAAAAAATGATTAATGAATTTACCAAAGCAGGAAATACAATTGGTAAAGAAGGTAAACTCACACAGCGTATTGATTTACCGGAAGCGAAAGGTTCGTGGAACAGAGGTGTTGAATCCTTGAACACTTTGATTTCCGACCTCGTGCATCCGACCATTGAAATCGCGCATGTGATCAGTTCAGTTGCAAAAGGAAATTTATCGCAACAGATGTCACAGGAAATCGGCGGGCATGTGCTCGAAGGAGAATTTGCTCGAATAGCGAAAGAAGTAAACGACATGGTGAAACAGTTGAATCTTTTCTCCATGGAAGTAACCCGTGTTGCGCGTGAAGTCGGATCAGAAGGAAAACTCGGAGGTCAGGCAAAAGTGAAAGGTGTTGCCGGTGTGTGGAAGGATTTAACAGACTCTGTAAATCAGATGGGAAGCAACCTGACAGCGCAAGTGAGAAATATTGCGGAGGTAACGACAGCAGTTGCGAAAGGAGATTTATCACGAAAAATTACAGTGGATGTTAAAGGAGAAATTCTTGAATTAAAAAATACCATCAATACGATGGTGGATCAGTTGAATTCATTTTCATCGGAAGTAACTCGTGTTGCCCTTGAAGTTGGAACAGAAGGAAAACTCGGTGGACAAGCGCAGGTAAAAGGTGTTGCAGGAACATGGAAAGATTTAACTGACTCAGTAAATCAAATGGCGAGTAACCTCACCGGACAAGTGAGAAATATTGC
>JAHEZG010000294.1 GCA_023251195.1 Chitinophagaceae bacterium
TAAAACCAGTGTAGGTGAGAAAAGATAAATCAACTCGCCGCCATTGCCTGTGATTTTAAAATTTGTATGTTGATTGTTGTTGGGGTCAACCGGAACAAATGATGAGGAGATTGCCGGTGTTGAAACCAGTTTCATGTTAATATCAATGTAATCGTAATTCACCGGATCAGTACTTGCCACATCAAATCCAAGGCTTGTTATGTTACCGGCGGTTAAACCCGATGCGGTTAATTCCGATGCAAGAATGAGCATTTGATTTTTAGCACCCCAGTACCAGTTGCCGTAAGGTGCGGGATAGCAGGTGTTACAATTTTGTATGGTTCCATTTCCAATGGCTACGCCATTTAATTGCATGTTAGGTCGTTGATTTACTACTGTTCCATAGCCAAGCGAACAAGCGGCCGGGCTACCATCCTGAAAGGCAACAACAGTTGAAGGAAACGAAGTGGTGGATTGATTAAAAACTGAATTGGTAATGTAACCTGTTGAACTAAAGGAACAGGTATTGATTAAAATATTTGAAATACCATCCCAATAAAATGGTGTAGTGAAAGTGTGTGTGTTCCAGCCAACCGATGGAGAAAATGCACCTGTATTAATAACATTAATAAAACCGGAAATTGGTTTGCGGTCTTTGCCGCTGCAAAAAACTGTTTTGTATTCACCTGCCAAAAGATTGATGTGAGGGAAAGTCCATTTTGCCGGTAAGGTAATATCATCGGTAAGTGAATAATTATATAAATCAATTGTATCGGTGCCTGTATTATAAATTTCAATCCAGTCAGGATATTCGCCATCTTCATCTGAAATGGATGAAAAATTCCGGTTGCTACCTTCATTAATTACTACTTGTGCACTTGCTTCGAAACTAAAATTGCTGATGAACAAAGCAATGAAAATGATTTTTACCAGAGTTGATTTTTGCATTTAATAAAAAGTTGTTTTTACTATCGGTTCAAAAATATACTTTAATTGCACTTTTGGTTGTTCTCTAAAAAATTTAATACTTCCCATGCAATTGTTCATTCTGATGATTCATATTTATGCCTGTGATAGAAAAATTTAATATACGGGTTTATGGTTTATTAGTAAATGAAAAAAAGGAAGTGTTGGTTGCAGATGAATTTGAATTCGGAATGCAGTTCACCAAATTTCCTGGCGGAGGGTTGGAATTGGGCGAAGGATTAATTGACGGATTAAAGCGCGAGTGGATGGAAGAGATCGGACAAGAAATAGAAGTAACCGAACATTTTTATACCACCGATTTTTTTCAGCAATCGGGTTTTCATCCAAACCAACAACTCGTCAGTATTTATTATTTAGTAAAAACTATTTCTGATTTTAAAGTTTCAATCAGTGAGAAACCTTTTGATTTTATTGAGAAGGATGGTGAGATGGTTTCGTTCAGGTGGATAAAACTGAATGAGCAAACGCACGAGCAATTAACTTTTCCGATTGATAAATTAGTGGTAAAAATGTTAGCTGAAAAGTTGAAAAATAATGAAAGTTAGAAAATTTTGAAAGTTATATACTTCTCAATTTCTCATTTTTAACTTTTATATTTTCATTTTGCAAGATAAGTTGTTTTCAAATCCAAAAGATTCAATGGATTATTTAAAAGCCCTTTAACATGAGGTTGTAAAATGCGGAGCACCACATCGTAATACAATGGAATAACAGGCGCTTCATTAATCATGAGCTGATCCATTTGCATGTAAATTTTATTTCGCTCAATGTTATCTGAAGTTGAAATTGCTTTCTCATAAAGCGCATCATAAATTTTATTGTTAAAGCGTGTGTAGTTTGGCGGCGCTCCATACTTGCTGTAAAACACAGCGAGAAAAGTTTCAGCATCCGGATAATCAGCCACCCAGCTTCCTCTGAAAAAATCTGCCGTGCCTTTTACTTTCATTTCGGCAATCGCACGACCTTCCATGCTTTCGACTTTAATATTTATACCGATGTCTTTTAACTGCTCAACCACAAAATTGCAAATGCCTTCAGAACTAGGTGAGCACAACAAACTTATTTCAGGAAAATTTTTTCCATTGGGGAAACCTGCTTCTTCCAATAATTTTCGGGCGAGCTCCGGTTGATACGAATATCCTTTTACACTATCAGCATTAAAGTAACTGAGCCCCGGAGTTACAAATCCATGCTCGGCGGGCAAGCCAATGTTGTTGCGCATGAATGTGATTAATTTTTTTCGGTCGATGCCATATGCAATTGCCTGCCGCACTTTCAAATGTGTTAACGGATTATTTTTTGGATCGTGAATTAAATTGCAACCTATGTATTCGCTGTTCAGGTAAACTGATTTATCCAACACCATTAAACCATGATAACGCGGTTGTAATTCGCCACGCTTGGTCAGCACATCATCTTTAAACGAAGGATCAACATCAGAAATAAAATCCAACTCACCCTGCCTGAATTTTAAAAATTCAGTGCTCTTGTTTTCAATGAAGGTGATATACACAGCATCTAAGTATGGCAATTGTTTTCCCAATGAATCCTGCTCAAAGTAATTTTCATTCTTCAACAAAAGCAGGGCATCATTCTCTCGCCAGTATTTGAATTTGAATGGACCGGTGCCAACAGGATGCGCGCGAAAATCTTTTCCATAATGTTCCACCACTTCTTTCGGAACAACCTTGCAATATGGCATGGTGAGTATTCCCATGATTGGTGCATACGGATTGTTCAGATGAATTTCGAAAGTAGAATCATCAACCGCAACGAACGGATTTTCAGCATCCACCTTCCCGTTAAATATCCATGCGCCTTTTGAAGCAACTGATTGATCGGTGATGCGATGAAAGGTGTAAACAAAATCTGAGGCAATAACTTTTCTGCCTTTTCCATTTATAAATAATTCATCATCATGAAAAAAAACAGTATTGCGCAAATGGAAAGTATAAGTTTTTCCGTCAGCAGATATTTCCCATGTCTTTGCAATGCATGGAAGTATTTCCAGTTGCTCATTCAATTGCACCAGGCCATTGAACAATAAATTATCTAACCACAAATTTGATTGCACTGCACCGAAAGCAGGATCGAGGGAAGACAATCCATTATAAATATTGAAACGAAAAACCATGAGCCCTGCATTCGGATCGGCTCGATGACAGTTCAGTAATGGGATGATTACGAGAGATAAAAAAAATATCCGTAGTTTTTTCACGGCGAAAAAGTGGAGTTAATTTTTTTGATTTCGAAAAAAGTTATTCAACAAATTAATTTCAGGTGTGCAAATGAATTAGGTTTTGAATAAAAAAATTAGCATTACAATTACTTTCAAATTTTATTTAGCCATTAATAAAATTGTAATTTCACTTCTGTAACCAAAATTCAAATTCGCGTTAATAAATCATAATGCGAAAGCCGACAATAAAGATGAAAACGAAATTTGCCTTGTTGTTTTTTATACTTTTCTCTTCCAGTTCCTATTCAGTAAATGAAACATACAATTGGCGATTGGAGAAAAATGAAATCGGAATAAAAGTTTATTCGCGACCAATGAAAGGTTTTGATTTCAGAGAAGTGCGTGTGGTAAACAAGGTGAAATCAACTCTTGCTGCAATTGTTGCTGTTATTCTGGATACAAAAAATTATCCGAAGTGGGTGTATGGCTGCAGCAGCACAGCAACATTAAAAATTCTGAATGACCAGGAAATTTATAATTATCAGGTGACAGATTTGCCCTGGCCATTGAGTGATCGCGATGTGGTTTCGCATTTTAAAGTTACGCAGGACCCTATTACCAAGGTGGTTACTTTTTCAAAAACCGGAATGGCTGATTATATTCCGGATGCTGAAGGAATGGTGCGTGTTCAGAATTTTCAATCCATAACTGTGCTTACTCCATTAGCTGGAGACAGTGTATTAATTGAACTTGAAATGCATTTGGATGCAAGTGGAAATATTCCCGATTGGGTGGTAAATGAAAACATGGTAGCTGCTCCATTCAATTCAACCGTATCCATGATAAAACGGATTCCGCTTTATCAGGCTGCGTATTATTATTTTATAAAAGAGGATTTGGAATAGGAAACAGAGGTGTATGCAACAATTATATTTTCTGTTTCTTTAATAAAGATTTTACATTCGTGATTTAATTTCAACTTAAATAAATTTCAATTTTGAAAAAGAAAATTCTGATTGTTGACGATGATAAATTCATGCGTGAGTTATTGAATGAAAAACTCAGTTCGTGTGGTTACGAGGTTGCCTCTGTTTCCGAAAGTTTTTTAGCACTCAATTCAATAAAGGAAACTAAACCTGATTTAATATTACTTGATATTCTTTTACCCGGATTATCTGGCCTTGAAACTTTGAATGTGCTGAGGGCCGATGATGAAAGTTTGCGTATTCCTGTAATACTTATATCAAGATTGGATGAACCTGAATTGATCAGAACTGCAAAACGATTAGGGGCCGATGATTATCTCGTGAAGCCTTTTTCAGCTGAAACATTGATTAATAAAATAAATAACATTCCTGGTTTTGGTAATTGAAAAGTTTATTTTCATTTCAGTTTCACCTCTGTAAATATTGTGAACACCTCTTTAATTTATGATTTTGTTCGCTGAATCGTTTACACCACACGATATATTTTATTTTCGATTCTCGAAAACTTTAAAAATTAAATTTATGAAAACAAGAAATCTTTTGTGCACAGTTTTTCTTTTAGCAGCATTCGGATTGAATGCAAATGCCCAACTCACTCCTGAAATAACCTCATGGATATTGAATACAACAGGCGCAACCGGTTATGGTGGCATCGAATCAAATGTGCAGATTGTACAGTATTCAACTGACAATGTATATATCAGTTGCACTTGTATTCCGGGTTATTCTATTGGACCTTGGGCTGGAAATCCAAACATTCCTGTCAACGAAAATTTCGTTTATAAAATTACAAGGCACCCTGTGCAGAATACAAGCGGAA
>JAHEZG010000295.1 GCA_023251195.1 Chitinophagaceae bacterium
TAATGCATTTTACGGCAAGCGGTGTTTCCACCATTTATCCAACAGGTCCGTTTTCATTTAAAGCAGCCGACATTGCCATTTGGAAAGGCATTGGATATGTGGTTCCGGGTGGTGTAACAGCCGGCTGGAATTACACCGGCGAATCAAGCGGATTTTATATCAGCTACAATGGTTACTGGATCAACTTTAATAAATTCAATGCAGGCGGATCGCTTGATACCATTACCGATTTATTTAAAGTGGCGGTGAATCCTAAAACAGGCGAAGCATACCTTGCTTCATTTGGTTGGGGCATTATTAAATTAAACAACGATGGTTCGTTTAACAATGTTTACAAATTCAACAGCTCACTTCAAAATGCAATCGGCGACCCCTCAAGTGTGCGCGTTTCAGGATTGGGATTTGACTCTAATGGAAATTTATGGCTGAGCAATTTCGGCGCTTCAAAACCATTTTCAGTTTTTACAGCAAGTGGAGATTGGAATTCTTTTCAGCCAACAACCAATACCGCCAATAATCAACTCGCTGATATTGTGGTGGACCAAAGCGATTATAAATGGATTGTGCTGGCAAACGGAAATGGAATTTTAGTATATGACAGCGGCGAAGATCCGCTTGCTTCAAATGATGACAGATGGAAAACGCTTGGAACCGGAATAGGAACAGGTGGGTTACCAACAAAAACTGTTTTGTGTTTGGCGGTTGATAAGGATGGATACATATGGGCCGGCACCGATCAAGGGGTTGCGGTTTTTTATTGTCCGTACGATGTGTTTGGCACAAGCAGTTGCGATGCACAGCAGATTATTGTGAAGCAGGATTTATACAATGGATACCTGCTCGGTACTGAAACCATAAATGACATGGCGGTTGATGGTGCAAACAGAAAATGGTTTGCAACCGGCAACGGTGCGTTTCTGATGTCGGCTGATGGCACACAACAGATTTATCATTTCACTACAGATAACAGTCCGTTGTTTTCAAATAACATTGTATCAGTAGCCATTGATAACGACAACGGCGATATATATTTCGCAACCGACCTCGGCATTATTGTTTACCACGGCGATGCAACGGAAGGAAACTCGAACGGACATTTATCTGACACGGCTTTTATTTTTCCCAATCCGGTGCGCGAAAATTTTTCGGGTGTGGTAGCCATAAAAGGACTGGCGTATCAATCGCAAATAAAAATTACTGACCTGGCAGGTGTGCTGGTTTATGAAACCGAATCGAACGGTGGCGAAGCAGTGTGGAATGTAAAAGACCTGAAAGGCAACCGCGTGAACACCGGTGTTTATTTAGTGTATGCCACCAATGCCGATGCTACTGATAAACTGGTTGGGAAAATTGCAGTGATAAAGTAAGGGAAGTTATAAGTTGATTTTGTTATTGGAATACAGGTGCTGTTATTTATTTAACTGTTACACTTAATCCCAAACCCGATTCAAGGTCTTTCAAAAATGATTCTGAATACAAATCAGTTTTTCTGAAATCTTCTACCACTTCAATCACCGAACCACTGAGCGCTGAACTGAAAAGCTGCCCTGCTAATTTTTGATATGCCTTTGCCTGTAATCGCAGTTGCCTGTATTCTTTTTTTGAAATTTCAATAGTGTCTTTCATCGCTGTTTCTTTTTTATCATTAACAAAAATAATCTCTTTTTATTTTACTGTTACGCTCAATCATCCCCTTCAGTCCTCCCGATAATTTTTCCATTCTTCCAGCCGGTTTCGATTTGGTCTAATTCTTTTTGTTCGTCGGGTGTGAGGGGTTCGTCTTTCAGGTTATTCAAATCAGGTTTGCCCGCATACACCCATGCGCTGTACCAGAAACTTCCAACCGCAATAATGGCGGCGCGCATTTTCCGCTCCACCATTCCATCTAATAGCTCTTCATATTTTTTTGAAAAATCTTTTGAATAAACTTTTACTGAATTATTTCCGCGCATTTCAAAACTATATTTTTTATCGCTCGGATAATTCTGGCTCAGCAATTTTTCAAGAGCGAGTACACTGTCAACTTCTGATGCGCTGCCTTCAATTACCTTCCACATAAAATCATTTGGTTGATCAATCACCTCTGCCTTGCCCACAAAAAAATCATAATCATCGCCAAACAATTCGGGTATGCGGCTCTCCCAGAAACCATGAATACCTACCTGATTAGTAAGCTGTCCGTTATAGTTGTGCGTGCAGTGCAGCGGCACATGCGCATCGGCAATGTAGTGCCCGATGTCGGCGCTCAGGTGCAGTATGCGCAACTTGTCTTTTGCTTTGAATGCATCAGCCAGCCGATAAAACATTGAGTTCACATACCACGGCACAATGCCGTGGGCATTCAAAGTGTCTTCGCCGTAATGTGCAATGGCATCGTTCCAGTAATGCGGAATTTTTTTATAGGGTGGTGTATCATAAAATTCTAAATCAATGTAGTGGCGCGGCGCTTCGGCAGCTACTGCATATCGCCGTTTATCAGGGTCAACTGCATGCTCGGTTAAGAAGTCAATGTTCTCCTTGTAAAAAGTAAGCATCTCCGGCGGCAGTGTAAAAACCGCAATGCGATTGATGCGCTGATGTCCCCAGAATCCCCAGCTCTGCACCTGCAGGTGCGAGCACAACAGCACGAGAATTATTGTGATTGAAAAATTTTTTTTCATTTTTTTTCTGCATCTTTATTATCCCCAAAACCTGTTACACCTCCGCTCACCACAAACTTAAGCGCATCAGCCGAAGCTACTCCTTCCAGTGGTTTTATATTTTCTTTCGGAACAATATACAGGTTGCCCGAAAAATTATAAGAGTGCGGAAAGTAAACAGCCACCATATCGTGAATACCAAATTCGCTCATATCGCTTTGCGTGAGAAATCCGATTTTATAAATGCCCGCATCTTTAAAAAGTAAAACCATCACCGGCTGATTAAACATTTTTTTCTCACCCATAAATGCCCCGAACAAATCCTTGATGCTTGAGTAAATCATTTTGGTCAGTGGCGCTTTCATCA
This sequence comes from Chitinophagaceae bacterium, assembly GCA_023251195.1. Taxonomy (GTDB): domain Bacteria; phylum Bacteroidota; class Bacteroidia; order Chitinophagales; family UBA10324; genus UBA10324. Next base: position 3,007 of record JAHEZG010000295.1, read on the forward strand.
TCAGTCCATCGAGCCAGTCCAGCACATGCTTGAAAAAAATGCTGTATGAGAATATACCAACAATTAGAATGAAGGTTAGAATTATAATTAATCCTAGTCCCGGATAAGTACCTGGAATAATTGAATCGGCAAACCGAACGATACCCACGAAAATATAAATCGTAATGGCAGCGGGCGCCACCAGCAACAGGCCGCGCAAAAAATAAGTAAGCAGTTTTCCGCCGATTTTCTTTAAAGGATTTTTCATTGAAAAAAATTTATTTGCAGAACGCAAAGTAAAGAGTTCGGCAAGCAAGAGCGGTTAATTTTTTTGCCCGCTATTCGTAATTATATTTCGAACGAAATAACAAACCGGTTCTTGAACAATATTATTAATAAAAATAATTGGCGTAAATTTTTTACACCTGAATCGGATATTACAGTACTAACTGTTTTTCTTTCACTGTGCATTTTTCGTGCGTGGTTTAAAACACAAACCGTTCAAACCAATTTATTTGAAAACCTTTTACCATCAGAAGCAACATTCAGCCGGATGGATATTGGTGCAAGGGTGAAGTTGTATTATTCATCTGTGCTGTTTTTGTTGTTTTCGTTTTTTGTGGTACAAAATATTTTAAAATTATTGTTTCACTTTATTGGCAATCCTGACCGTGCGTATAAAAATCTTTTTGTTATTCCATCAGTCATCGGAATGGTTTGCATACTGTCAGAACTTTTTGGAATTAAGGCAGAATTGACTTTGATTTTTATTCTGGTATTATTGGCAATGCTCATTGGTTTTAACAAGCCATTGAAAATGGTTCTCACCGATTTATCAGCTTCGCTGAAAATTATTTTCATTCTCTCGCAAAGCCTTTCCCTCAGTTGTTTCTTATCACGGCTGCTGCGGATATTTTCTGAAGCGGAAGTAATTCCGGTGCATTGGTTGTTTGCAGTCAGTTGGGGAATAGTGGTGGGCGCGCTAATTATTTTAACAAAAAGAAATTTTAGCACACAGCGAATACTGTATTCATCTATTCCTGTTTTGATGCTTGGAATATGGGTAATGGCAAGTCAGGAAATATTTCTGATCATGAATCAGCACGAATTATTTTTCGGGACAGCCACTTTGTTTTTTGTTAGCGGATGTGTGATGCTTTTAGTCAATTCTGTTTTTCTGTTTTACCGGAAAATAAATTTCAAAAAAAATTCAGGTGTATTAATTTCAAAAATTATTGCACCTGTTGCACTCTTTACAGTATATGTGGCAGGGCACTATCATCCGATTACTGTTACCACCGACGATTATTTTGAATTGGCAAACTCAGCAAACGGATTGATGCGCATTTTTCAATTTCATGAAATACCGTTTTTTAATTTTATGAATTCACACGGATTATCTGAATTGTTTGGGCCCGTTTTATATGCTTTGTTCAATGGATTCGGCAATACCAATGCTTTTACAATTTATAATTTCATTCCATATGCGTTCGAGGTATTATTGATTTATTTTTTATTGCTCAGAATTTTTAAAAGCATCTGGATTGCTTTTTTAATTGTTTTATTATTCCCTTTTTTACAAACTGATTTTATGTGTCGGTCGGTTCTGTTTTTGGTGTCAGTTTTTTTATTGCAAAAATTATTTGTTGATTTTTCACTTAAAAAATTAATTGTTATTGGCTACTGGATGGTGTTCAATGTGCTTTGGTTGATTGATGCAGGCGTGGCCAATTTCGCAGCAACAGCAGCCATCCTTTTGTTTTATTTTTTAACATTCTATAGTTCTGACTTGCTGAGAAAATACCTGCTTGCCATTGTATATGTTTCTATTCCGGTATTGCTTTCAGTTTTGCTTTTAACTTTTGTATTTCAATTTAATACAATGGAGAGTTTAAGGCAGGCCTGGTTATACATCGGCGCCAATCAGGAACACGGGTTTTCGTGGCTGTCATA
>JAHEZG010000296.1 GCA_023251195.1 Chitinophagaceae bacterium
AAATGATTAGCAGCATGCGACGAAACAAAACTGAAACCTGAACCGCAAGTAATTAGTTGGTGAATGTGTAATGCAAGCTCTGAATTTTGACAAGGACGCAAGCGATGAAACAATGGCTTAAAAATTCCGCTGCTGATAAAATCAGAAACTCCTACAACTGCTAGCGCTGTAAGAAAGACTAACCAACTTTTTTTTCTGAAATAATAGATCATCATAAAAATGAAAATGATGTATAGTGGAATCCAGAAAAATTTATCACGAATCCATGGCATTGTGATATCAAAAAATGAATTGCTCAATCCATCATGAATGAAAAGAAATAATTTTTTATCCAGTGCTTTCAGCCAATCAATCATTTCTTTTTCCGGGCAATAATTATTAATCGTTCAGAATTTTCGGTGAACGGATTTAGACCATAATCACCATACACTTTTTCGGTAACCAAACCGAAAGGAGAATAATATTTTTCAAAATCTTTTAATTCCAGCAACTGAACACATTCTTCAAAATCAAATTCTTTGTCACCATCTTTTATGTGAATGGATTTTAATACAAAATTATTTTCAATTTTCCGTTCTATAAAAAATTCAATAGCATCTACTTTTATTTTGTCTGATAATTTTAAATTTTTGCGCAACGAATTATCATTGAAAAAATCAATCACTAAAATTCCATTTGGTTTTAATGATTGAGAAATTGATTGCATTACTTTTTTATTTTCCTCATCAGTTTCAAAATAGCCAAAGCTGGTAAACAGATTCATCACCACATCAAATTGATTGGTGTAAAGCTGCTCGCGCATATCATGTTCAAAAAAATGCAGATTGGAATGGTCGTTTAATAATGCTTCACAAATATTGCGTTCTGATAAATCAATTCCACTCACATCGTAACCCAATTCAGCCATCACAACCGCGTGTCGACCATTGCCACAAGGCATGTCTAAAATCTTTGCGTCTTTTTCCAAATGAATTTCCTGTAATAGTTTTCTTATGAATGCAGCAGCTTCTGTTTCATCTCGGTGACGATACAATAATTTATAGTAAGGCGAATCGAACCAGCTTTCAAACCACTCTTGTTGCATACAGATTTTGAGTGCACAAAAATATAAACGCAATCTGTTAATACTAACTACGACAATTATGTTTGCCGACTTAAAATAATACTTTGCTTCAATCGTATTTAATCCATCATGAATAAATTTATTTTTATACTTTTTGTTTTCCCAATTAATCTGTTCGCACAAACAGGAATTATAAAAGGAAAAATAGTTAACGCTACTTCCAATCAGCCAATTGAATTTGCAACCGTTGCAATTACCGGAACCACCAATGGAATTCAAACCGATGCTAATGGAAATTATGAATTGATAAACTTAGTGCCCGGACTTTATAATATTGAAGTAAGTTTTGTTGGATTTAAAAAGAAAACTGTTTTGGAAATTCAGGTGACTAATGCAAAACCTGCTATAGTTGATGTAGGATTGGAAGAAACTGCGAGCGAACTGAATGAAGTGGTAGTGCAGGGAAGTTCATTTGATAAATCTGAAGAGAGTCCGGTTTCACTTCGAACAATTGGTGCAAATGAAATTCAACGAAACCCTGGAGGCAATCGCGATATCAGTAAAGTGATTCAATCGTTTCCCGGAGTTTCTTATACAGTAAGTTTTCGAAACGATATAATTATTAGAGGAGGTGCACCAAACGAAAATCGTTTTTATCTCGATGGTGTTGAAGTTCCGAACATCAATCATTTTGCAACACAAGGTTCGTCGGGTGGTCCGGTTGGAATGATAAATGTTGATTTTATTAAAGAGGTTGAATTTTATTCGGGAGCATTTCCAGCCAATCGCGGAAACACTTTGAGTTCGGTTTTTAATTTCACTCAAAAGGATGGGCGAAGCGACCATTTAGGATTTACTGCCACAGTTGGTTCAAGTGATATTGGTTTAACATTGGAAGGCCCGATTACTAAGAAGTCAACTTTTTTACTGTCAGCGCGACGGTCGTACCTGCAATTATTATTTAAGACTTTGGGTTTACCCTTTCTTCCAACTTACAATGATTTTCAATTTAAGGAACGGATAAAACTGAATACAAAAAATGAAATTACTTTAATCGGCTTGGGTGCCATTGATAATTTTGTATTGAATCTTTCAGCTGATTCTACAGCTGAACAAAAATATATTTTAGGGTACCTGCCAACGAATGAACAATGGAGTTACACGGGTGGAATGGTTTATAAACATTTTTCAAAAAACAGTTATCAAACTATTGCTGCCAGCCGAAATCATTTGAATAATATAGCAACAAAGTATTATAATAATGACGAGTCGCAGTACCTGATTTTAAAATATTCTTCTGAAGAAATAGAAAATAAATTACGATTAGAAAACACTTACAACTATAACGGATTGAAAATAAATTATGGTGCAGGGTATGAATTTGTTCAATACAAAAACAAAACATTCAATCGTGTTTCAACTCCTTTTGGAATTCAGTTGATTGATTTCAATTCAGATTTATCGTTCAGTAAATTCTCGATATTCACTCAGGCAACCAAAGGATTTTCTGGCGAGCGATTTATTGTTTCACTTGGAGCACGAACAGATTTTAATAATTATTCCAATGAGATGAATAATCCATTGAAACAAATTTCACCACGGGTTTCGCTCACTTATAATCTTTCAGAAAAAATTTCACTGAATTTTAATTCAGGAATTTATTATCAGTTGCCTGCTTATACAGTTCTTGGTTATCGTGATTCAACAAATACTTTGGTTAACAAACAAAACGGAATAAAATTTATTTCGTGCAAGCACATTGTTATCGGTACCGAATACAACACAAAAACTAATACCCGAATTGCGGTTGAAGGATTTTATAAATTGTATAATAATTATCCTTTTCTCACTAATGATTCTGTTTCGCTTGCAAACCTTGGTGGCGACTTTGGTGTAGTTGGAAATGAACCAGCAGTTTCATCGTCAAAAGGAAAAAGTTATGGAATGGAATTATTAATTCAACAAAAATATTTTAAAGGATTTTATGGTTTGGTTGCTGTAACACTTTACCGAAGTTTGTTTGATGACCGAAATGAAAAGCTGATTCCTTCATCGTGGGATAATCAAATTGTGATTGCAATAACTGCCGGAAAAAAAATTGGAAAGAGTTGGGAAATAGGAGCGAAGTGGCGTTACAGTGGCGGTGCCCCTTACACACCTTATGAAGTTTCACGCAGTTCGTTGATTTCTGTTTGGGATATTACAGGAAGAGGTTTGCTCGATTATTCTCAACTCAATAGTCAACGAATAAAATCATTTCATCAATTGGATTTCAGAATTGATAAAAAATTCTTCTTCAAAAAAATTAATTTGAATACTTACATAGATATACAAAATGCATATAATTTCAAAGCTGAACTTCAACCATACTTAGATGTTGAAAGAAATGCAAATGGAATTCCGGTAGTCAATCAAAATGATTTGCTTCGTTACAATACCTACTTTATAAAAAATCAAACCGGAACACTTCTTCCAAGTATTGGAATTGTGTTAGAATTCTGATTCAATAATGAAATTTCAAATTCTGTTTTAACTCCGGATTCAAGCTCAATAGTACAGGGCAGGTTCTGGCTGTATGTTCTAGAATATCTTTTTCTTTTTGAGAATAATTATTCGGTGGAAAATAAAAATCCAAATACACTTCCGAAATTTTTCTTGGATTGTTAACCATCACTTTTAATACAGAAACTTTTGTTCCATCCAATAAAATATTATGTGTTCTGGCGGCAATTCCCATTACAGTTAAAGCGCAACTTCCGCAAGCGGCTGCAACAATATCGGTTGGCGAAAATGTTTGTCCCTTTCCATGATTATCAATTGGCGCATCAGTAACAACTATTTCTCCTGAGGTCAGGTGTTTCATTTCGCAACGCAATTCTCCCTTGTAAACAATTTCAGCTGTCATGTTTATTCAATTTCAGTGCTTCATTTTTAAAGCGAACCAAAAGTATTAATATTGAACTGTGAAAAAATGCATTGCTTTTTTAATAGTTCTAATAATTGTTGCAACTAAAGTTTCAGCACAAAGTGGAAGCAAAGAAATGCTGTACGACAAATTCTGGTCAGCAGGCCTTAACATTACAAATAATGGATTTAATTTTAATTATAGCAGAGGTTTAATAACCGATGTGCACACCAGAAAATTTTATGAAATTGAGTTTGCCACGATTCATGATTCAAAAGAGTACAAGCAAACAAAAGAAAATCCGTTTCAGCAAACTAATATTCCAAACCCTAAACCATTTGTTTACGGTAAACAGAATTCATTTTACAATTTAAATATATCATACGGTGTATACAAAGAATTAGGAAGAAGAGCTGAACGGGCAGGTGTAAGTGTTGGTATAAAATTCATTGGAGGCATTTCACTTGGTATATTAAAACCATATTGCCTGCAGTTAAAGTATCCGGGCGATAATTTTACTGATACATTAAAATCAGAAAGATATACTGAATCAAATAAAAATCTTTTTTTGAATTTGAATTCAATTTATGGCAGCAGCTCATTTACACAGGGTTTATCACACCTGAAGTTTATCCCGGGCATTCATGGAAAGATTGGAATGCATTTCGATTATGCGATCTACAATGAATATTTAAAAGCCATTGAAGCCGGAGTGTTTTTTAATGTTTACTATAAAGTTGTTCCAATCATGTTGGTTAAAAAAAATCAGCAGTTTTATCCGGGAATTTATGTTGGATTTGAATTTGGAAAAAAGTCATGATCATTTGAAATGAATGAAAATTCAGAAGTAAAAACAGAAGAAAGAAAAAGAAAACCAGAATGGTTGCGCGTAAAATTACCAACCGGTGAAGGTTACAGACATGTGCGTGGATTGGTTGATCAATATAAACTTCATACAATTTGC
>JAHEZG010000297.1:0-445 GCA_023251195.1 Chitinophagaceae bacterium
CTTACCTGAACCTGATGGCCCCATCAACGCAACATATTCGTTTTTGCTTACGCTGAGTGTTACATTTTTTAATGCAGGAATCACCACTCGTTCCAGCACATAATTTTTCGATACATTTTCTAACCTGATAATTTCCTTATCCATTATTTTCCTTTTAAAACTTTTGGTACTTTAATATAATCGCTGTCTTTCACCGGCACATTCATCATGGCTTCTTCGTGTGTGATGGTTTGTTTCGCTTCATCATCGCGCAACACATTCACTTCATGGGTGATGTAGATGAGTGGCTCCACATTATTCAATTGCAATTCATTTATCTTTTCAACAAAGCCCAAAATATTTTGCAAATCTTTTTTTATGGCTTCGCGTGAAGCATCGTCAAACTCCAACCGTGCGAGCGTGGCAAGCTTTTCTATCAATTCGTTATTTACTTCCATTTTCATTT
>JAHEZG010000297.1:455-4923 GCA_023251195.1 Chitinophagaceae bacterium
GAACTTTTTTCTGCAGCATTTCAATATCATCCAAAGTTAATCCTATGGTGGAAATCGGTTGATGAACGATTGCTCGTGCAATGCCGGGGCGACCCCAGATTTTTTTATCTACAAACAACCTATTCCAGTTATCTAAAAAAGTAACCGGCACAACGGGCACTTGTTTTTCTATTGCCAAACGAAACGGACCGGCCTTAAACTTTTCGAGTTTCGGTGGGTGATGCGCCACTTTTCCTTCGGGAAAAATAACTAAACTGTCGCCATTGTCAATACTATCTGCAGCCAATCGTAACGCTTTGTAACTCTCTGTGATGCTTCCGCGATTGACAGAAATATCGATGGTGCGAAAAAAAATATTGAACAATGGAATATTGCTTAACTCCAGTTTTGCCATAAAACGGAAGTGCCCGCCGTAACACATAGCGAACAATGGAATATCAAGATAGGAAGTATGATTGGGGCAAAATATATAAGCCTGATTTTTTTTCAGTTTTGATTCTCGCTTAATTGAATAAATAATTCCTGTGAAAAGGAAAATTAACCACGCCCAAACCCGACGAAGATTATTTGCAGCCGGATATCTTTTTTTATTTCTTAATAAAAACCAGAAGAACGGATACAGTAAAATAAATATGAGCGCAAAAACAAAGAAGTACCAGTAAGCCCACGCAACTTTAAAAAAGTAACCGATTTTTTTCACGCGGTGAAAATAGTTTTAAGACTGAACACTGCCGACCAAAGAGTTAAGAAAGTTTTTAAAACTAATTTATTCAAAATAAAAAACCCGGCAATCATTACTGATACACCGGGCTTGATTGAGACATCATCTTTACCAAAACACCTTTCAGAAAAAAATTAGTCCCTAAATTGTAGTGGTGCAATGCATTGCACCCAAATTGAAATCAGAAACCAACCAATGCGATGCCAGCTGATACAGGAGTTAAATCAGGCGCGGTGCCGCTGTTGAACAAGGGAGTTAAACTGTAGGTAACATACAAATCGAACCAACTGTATCCGATTCGGGCTGTTACTCCATAATGCAGTTTGTTCAAGTTGAAATCGTCGTGAATTTTATTAGTGTCTTTACCGGGCTTCACTGTTTTTGTATGTGCACCCAACAAGTAACCTGCATAACCACCAATTGCCAGATTGAACGAACGCTTAGGTTCTTTCGGATTGGTTTCAAATCGAAATGTGACAGGTAAGTTCAAGTAGGATGAAAACAGTTTGTTCTTACGATAACTAACACCTTCATTCATAAAATCAATGCTATCAATTTTCGGAATCAATAAATCTTCGTTGGCAAAACGGTAGTTATTTAATTCAGCATATAATCCCCAATCAATACTCACATAATGTTTAATGATGCTGATATCCTGATGAATGATGTGAAGATTTACATTAATACTTTTTCCAAGTTTTAATTCAAGTGGTGAATAGGGGGCTTTCACATTCATGCCGCCATCCTGCAGGTATGCACTGACTCCTAAATCCAAACCAAACATTTTAGTTTCCACTTTTTTTCTTCCGCAACCTGAATTATCAAATGCAGTATCGATTTCTTCATTATCGATAGTAACAATTCGTTTTTCACCATCATCATTTATTTCAATTTTCATTTTCTTTCCAATAGCAATATCAAGACTGTCAGAAAATTCATCCATCGCGCTTTCAAATCGCTCTAAACTGTCGCCCATAATTTTTATTACAATATCCATATCTTGCATTGAACCCATTTCAGGCATCGGTGGAATGGGCGGAATGGGTGGCAATTCAATTTTATATCCGCTTGCACTCATGCTGTCAATTTTCTTCAATGATTCATTCAGATTTTCAATGGCCTTGTTGAGTTGCTGCATGGCATCGTCGTATGCCTTTTGATGTTCAACATTCATGGTTTTGTCAGGAGACGACGGTGGCGGCACATCAGCAATCTGTGCAAATGAACTTTGGCAGGTTAAAGAGGCGAGAAAGAGTAAAGCAAAAATTTTACGCATGATTATTTATTGTTTGAATTTTTATTTTTGAATGAAAGTATTTTATGAAAACTGATATATGAATTATGGATATTTAATTCAATGGGTTTTTTAATTTGCAATTCAACAGGTGCTTTGTTCACCCACTCGCCGCGACCAGTCAGGCGCATAACTTCTGAACCAAGTATGCTCGCCACCTGTAACCACGCTCCTGCTTCACTTACATTACGCGATGGTACTCGAGGAGTTTTCAATCCTTTTGTCCAGATGAAACTTGCATATGATACACGCGGATATGTTTTCATTGCAATTGGAGCAAGAGATTTCATGTAGGCTATGGTTTCGGATTTCGGGTTTGTGGTTCCGGGTTGATTGACATTGATTGCTTGATAATTTTTAGTTGATACTTGTTTTGAAAAAGTTGATTGAGAATTGTAAGGATAATTATCAGCAACATTTGCATTGTTGTTGGAAGGTTGAATAACAGAAGCCGGATTTTCAGCTGAATTATTTTGAACAGAATTATTTTCGGCAACAACAACCGGTTTTTCAGTTGGTTGGTTAATTAAATATTGCTGTGAAACAAAAAACACAAGTAATAGCGAAGCAGCAATGGAAGCGACATACAGCATGGTACGATACATCGGAATCACTCCGCCAACTTTTTTCTTCAATAATTCCTTGTGTTCATAAACGATAGTTTCATCCGGAACCAGTACACTTTGCTCGAATGCTTCCCAATCCGATTTTACATCGGCATTGCTATGAAGAAACAAATCCAACTCTGCATTTTGTTCGGTGCTGAGCAGTCCTTCTAACTTTTGAATGAGGAAGTCTTCGTAATTGGTTCTGTTAATTTTCATTTTAGCTTTTAGATGTTAGCTCTTAGCAATTAGTTTTTTTCTATCGTCATCTTCCTTCGACAGGCTCAGGATGACAGGTGTCACACTGAGTTTATCGAAGTGTCAAATCACTTTCTCCACTCCCACCAGGTAATCTTTCAAAGTTTGTCGTGCTCTGAAAATGTAAACCTTCACTTGCGATTCGCTTAGTCCGGTTATGTTTCCAATTTCTGCGTAATCATATCCTTCGTAATCTCGGAGCATGACCACATTTTTTTGAATCTCCGGTAACTTGGCCAATGCCTGTTCCACAATTTCCTTCACACCTTTGTAACTTCTGTCGGGTGCTTCCATCAGGTCTTCGTGATGTTCCTCCATTCGGGTGATGCGCTTCATTTTCCTCACATTGTCAATGAAGTTATGATACGCAACCGTAAATAAGTAACTCCTGCATTTTTCGAATTCAACCCGTTCATGATTTTTCCATAGAATCTCAAAAGCGTTTTGCACCACATCATCAGCATCGTCTCGGTCACGAGTGTTTTTATAGATGAATCGAAAAACCCGGTCGGAGTAAAGTTCAACACATTGGTTGTATTCCTTAACCGTCATTTAGCTGTGAAGCGTTGGTGAGTACTAAAAAGTTACACTACAAATAAAAACCACTTACCTTATTAAAACTTGATAATAAAACAAATTATTTTATTCGGAAAATTAATGAGAGCCTATGGTTGTGAAGTACTTAAACTTCAGTTTTTCGGACAGTAAATTCAACACCCCAATTTAGTTTGATACATTTTAGAAGCTTAAATGAGCGTATTAGAAATTCAGTATATGCAAAATTCCAATCCTTTTAATATTCTATTTGTTATTGACTGAATAATCAGAAATTATATTTCAAACCAACTGAAGCTCCAACAATTAAATTATGTGGAGAGGTAAATGGACTGATTCTTTTGTCTTGCATAAATATGTTATTGCTATAAGATGCTTCAATTCCTGTATTGAGTGATAATTTTCTATAAAGACTTATGTCAACAGCCAAATTTCCAACGCCTGAAATTTCTGATTTTTTAAACTGAGATGAAATATCCATATCCCCTACTGTAAAACCACTCCGCATTAATCTTCCATACATTGGGCCAATAGCTAAACTATAAGTTACATTGGTTTTTAAAATTCCAGACCAGGTTTGAACGCCATACCGAATTTTCAAAGGAACCTGCGTATAAAGCAAAGCAATTTCGTAATCTTTTCTGGTAGGTTTTGCACCAGGTCTTCTCGATTGAGAAGTATATCCATACGATTGGCCTTCATTTGAGATTATATTCCAACCCAATTCAATGCTGATGTTTTTATTTAAATAATATCCTGCATAAATCATAAATGATTTTTTTATGTGAAATTTATCTACATAATTTATGTTTTGAGAAAGTGAAGTATCGGCAAATGATGTTCGATTCATTTTATAATTGGCTCCAACATAAATCTTTTTATTGCTTTCAAATTCACTTGAATATTTTTTTTGAAACTTTTCGATCTCCGGAGAATTGCGTTCAATTGTAAAATTAATTTCTGATGCAAGCGAATTTAAGTTTACAAAACTCAGTCCTGAACTAATCTGTGGAAGTCTAACCATTTTATTTGTTA
>JAHEZG010000030.1 GCA_023251195.1 Chitinophagaceae bacterium
ACATATCCACGTCGAGCAAACCTACGACACATTTCTCCTGTTGCGCTATCTCTCATATGGCCTGTTGGAGTTCTATTCACAAGAATTGGAAGAAAACTTCCTGTATGAAGATATACAATTAATGGCCTTGCATCAAGAGTATCTCCTTCGGGCTGGTATATATCTAATTTTAAATTCTGTAAAACAGGAGCGCCTGTTAAAATTGAAAAATTTCTTCCATAAATAATATTTGAAGAATCGGTATTCACATTAGTAAAAATTTCATCCAAATAGCGTTGTTGCGCTTTAGTATTTTGTCTTACTGAAATCATCAGTAAAAAACAAAAAAGTAAAATTCGTTTCATGGTGTTTTTGTTTTTGATTTTATGGGTTAAAGTTAGGTTTTGTTTTAGAAATTGGTTCCATCATTTTTTCTTCGGTTCAAATAACAACGATATATAAGCCATACGGCCTATGTAAGGGCCGCCATATACTTCGTAATGCATATTGTTTAACAGATTTGAAGCGCCGATTTTTAGTGTTGTAAAAATTTTCGGAATTGCTTTATTGATTTGCATATCGAGTAATCCATATTCAGGAATAAAGCCGGTAAACTGGGGCGAACCTTCATAATTAAACCCCTCCACCCATTTATAATTGAAACTGAAACCGAAATCAGAAAAGCTGGAAGTTCCGATATGAAATTTTATTTCCCGACCATTCACTCCGATATTGTATTTGTTTTCCGGAGTGTTATAGGCAGGAATAATCGGATCTATCGAATCTTGTTTATTCAAAATATTCCAGGAATAATTTGCAATTAATCCAAAATGTTTTTTAAAATAATAATTCAGTCCGGCAGTGAAGCCTTGAGTTGTTACAATTCCATCTGCATTTGCAGCAACCCGGTATACCTGAAGGTTATCAATTTCATTAGGTAAAAACGAATTGAAGTTTATATCTGCGCCTATTTTATAACCGATAAAATTCTTATAGTAACTGTAATAATACCCAGCATCAACAAATAAATGTTTGAATAAAACGGCACGGTATCCAATTTCAAATGTCTTTACTTCTTCGGGTTTTATAGGAGCAATATTGAAATAACTTAGTGTATCATGATTCCTATAAAGTAAAAAATTATATAACGAAGGAATAGTTATAAGCGAATCGTAACCAGAAATATTTCCGAGCAAAATGGCGCGACCTACATTGTAATATAAATACTGATCCGTGAGCGTTGGATTACGGATGGCTGAAGAAAATGAAAAGCGGAAAGTGTGTTTCTTCAGGTTATAAATTGCAGAAATGGCAGGAGAAAATAAGTAATCAAAATTCTGATTCTTATCCATTCTTATGGCGAAATTGAATTTCCATTTGTCTTCTAAAATCTTTTTTTCAAATCCGGCATAAATTCCGAATTCGGTATTGGTAATTTTTCTTGCTCCTGTATCGCTGAAAATAGTGCCTTCGGAATTCGGTTTATACATTCTGTAATTTCCACCAACCGTAATACCCAGAAACTTCGGAGTGAATTTGTATTCACCATGCACATGATACAAAGCTGATTTATCAAAGAACATGGAGCCACCTTCGCCATATGATTTTTTTGTAGTGATGAATTGAAATGCAGAATCAAATGCCACTGTTCCGGGTTTATAAAATGGTTGTTCACCCAAACTAATTGCTGAATCGTTTGCAGCATTAAAACAAAGGAGGTGCAGAGAATCCAGTAAATTGCCATAGTCGTATAAAAACAGATTGATGCTGTCAACATAGGACTGATAGGCGCCGGAAGGATTAAAAGGATTTGGATGAAAATGCGGATATCCATCTAACCCTTGAATTATTCCAACACAATTTTCAGTATAATATTTTGCATAATTTGATCCCCAATTAATATCTGAACGATTTTCTTTTTGAAGGAGTAATGCTGTAAAATAAGCGTCGTAAGAGTTTCCTGCATCCTCGTTCGTTGAATAAGCGCGGATAAAAAATTTCCCTTCTTTTCTAATTTCAATTCTGTTTTGTAGAAAAAGAATATTCTTTAAACTGTATCGATTATCACCCTGATAAACGGTAGTGCCGGTGCCAAAATTTGAAGAAAGTATCAATTCAGTTTCATTATAAATTTTATAATGAAAAGCGGTTGCCAATTTTAAATTTCGAGTATTGTAATCAACCAAATCAACTTCATTATATCCTGAACGATAAAATCTTCCCAATCCGGGTTTATTGGCAATTCCATAATTGCTTGAATAATCACAAGATGAATTATATTCATCTCCATAACGATTCACTGCATCATAACCTCCAGGATTATTTTCATCATCTTTTGATTGTTCAGTTGCAGCATAATTTTTTGCTTCCCAATCATTCGCCCGCAAATAATAGAGATTGAGTTTGTAGGCAAACTTGTCCTTACCTGCTTTGTTTTTAAAAATCTGATCCCAGCGTAAGGCAGTTTCAAACAATCCGCGCTCACCTGTTTTTGTCAGTACAGAAAAACCAGGATGATAAAACGGATCTTTTGAATTCATACTGATGACTCCATTAAAAGCATTTGGTCCATAGAATGCTGAACTTGCTCCAACAACTAAATCAACTTTCACCACATCCAATTCTGATGCGCCTAAAAAATTTCCCAACGAAAAATTTAATCCAGGTGACTGATTATCCACGCCATCAATAATCTGCAACGAACGAACAGGTGATGTGCTGTTAAAACCTCTAGTGTTTATCACTCTGAATCCGAGCGATGCTGTGGTGATATCAACTCCTTTCAATTGCCCGAGTCCTTCATAAAAATTAAATGCAGGAGTTTGTTTTATGGCCATTAAATCCATTGATTCTATCGTTAATGCTGACTCACGCTGCTTATCAGTGAGTCGGGAATCTTGAACCACAATTTCAGAAAGTGTTACATTGCTTGATTCAAGATTGATTGATATTTTTTTAGTGAAATCATTTATAAATACTTCCTTATTTAAATAACCTAAATAAGAAATTACAATAGTGACGGATGAAATTCCTGAAACAGCTAATTCAAATTTTCCATCTGCGTCAGTTTGTGTTCCGTTAGTTGTTTCTTTAACAATAACGGATGCACCAATGAGCGCTTCATGGGTTTCCGAATCTTTTACAATACCGGTTATAATTTGTGCTGAACTGATTTCATAATTTGAACTTACTAAAGCAAACAGAAAAACTATTCTGAAAAATTTCAGCATGTGATAATTTCTGGTAAAAATTATTGAAATAGTTATTTCTGTTCAGAAACTTCTTATTGAAAAACAACTTTTGTAAAAAATGTTTTTTCTGAATTACTGATTTTCAGAAAATAAGAACCTGATTTAATGTCTTTCCTTTCAATTTTCAAATTTGTACCGGTAAAATTCCTGAATTCAACTACCAATTTTCCATACAAATCAAAAAGTTGAATTGTATTTTGAATTGCTGCTGGAGAACTAAAATCAATATATAAATTTTCTAAAACGGGATTGGGATAGATTACATGTACATCTTTGTTAATCTGAGAAATTCCATTTGGCTCGCTTACAACTGAACTTTTAGTGGATGAACATCCATTGGCATCAACTACTGTAACAGTATAATTTCCGGCAATTAGATTTGAAATATCCTCTGTAGTTGCGCCATTACTCCACATAAATGTATATGGTGATTGCCCACCAATCACACTCAGATTTATTGATCCATTATTTCCACCTGTGATAGTTACATTCGAAATATTTGAATTTGCAATCGGGCCTGAAGTTTGGCTAATATGAATAGGAGTGCCCGGTGCATAGGTGCAACCATTTGCATCAGTAACAGTAATATTGTAAAATCCGGTTGTCAGATTATTAATATCTTCACTAGTTGCTCCATTACTCCATATAAAAGTATTGCCGGTTCCGGAAACACTCAAATCTATTGAACCTGAATTTGTCGCGCTGCAACTGATTGTTTGAGTGTAGGAAACAGAATCAATAACCGCAACATAAAGATTCAATTGATGATATAGAAAATCAGAAACAAATGACAAAGTAGTATCCATATATGCTTGTGTTGACAGATAGGGAACATGGTCTGCATTTTCCCATTGATAATACCAGCTTTCAACTCCTTGTGATATAGAGTACGGATGAATTGATGAACTGCCATCAACTTCCATTATTGGAAAAATACCAAGCATATAAAGCATTGCGGTATTGTATGGAACAGTTCCGTCAACGGTTCCGTGCATACTGCACACAGGAATATCACCTGAAACTATCCAGGTTTTATCACCAAGGGCACCACATAAATTAACAATCGCTTTTACATTGGAAGGATAGCCGGGATTTCCACTTGATCCTTCCATTCCACCTAAAACGGTGGTATCAATCGTCGATGGTAATTCTGACGGTTGATTCAAATAAGCTAAATGCAGCGCAATAAATGCACCTGCACTGCTGCCACCTAAAAAAATCTGATTGGGATCAATTTTGTATGCATTTGTTGTGGCTGCATCCTGCCTGAAAAAACGAACTGCAGCTTTCCCATCCTGCACGGCCCGATACACTGAATTTGTAGCGCTTGCTTCATTTGGAATTAAACCTTCAATACCTAAGCGATATTCATAAGAACAGGTTACATAACCCCGTTTTGCAAAACTCTGGCATATAGCAACAACATCCGGATCTGTCTTAGTACCACCTAAAAATGAACCGCCATGCGCAACAATAAAGATGGGACGAACAGAAAGTGTATCACCTGTTGGTTCATAAATATCCATTTTCAGTGAAACTGTATCGCCGTTTATGTCAACATTGGAACCGAAACCAACATTAGAATGAACAGTCACATTCGAAAATATTTCCTGCTGAAATCTGTAATTACATTGCGCATTAACAAATGAATTTGTAAGTGCAATAATTATAACTGAGGCGAAAAGGTGTTTCATGAATTTTTGTTTGTGGCTATAAATCTATGATTCTATTCCACAATAAAAACTTAAGCAAAATAATTTTGACGAAGGGGAAATATTATTTCTGATCCTCTACTGTTTTATCCGGTTGAAAATTCAGATCTGAATTTGATTTTGAAAAAATGGTGGTGGCAGGAAGTGCTTTTTTAAGTTCAATCAAATAAGTTTTACTGACAGGGATAAAACTAATGTCGAGTCTTTTCAATTGTGTTAAATGCTGAACAGCACCCATCATTTGAACCACATCAATATTCGGATTGAAACTGAGATTTAGTTGCTGCAGGTTTTTTAAATCGTTGAATGAAGCAGGAAGTGTTTTTAAATCATTCGCTTTCAAATCAAGAATTTCCAGTTGAGTAAGTTTTCCAAAATCATCGGGTAATAAAGTGATTGCATTGTTGCGAACATGAAGTGCTTTTAATTTTGTTAGTTGTGTGATGGATACAGGTAGTGTTTTTATAATCTGATCATCAAGAGTCAGCACTTCTAAATTTTTTAAATTGCCGATTGATTCAGGCAGTTTTATTAAGTGTGGCACAGCCATGTTTGGAAAAAAATTTCCATCTAATTCCAGCACTTTCAAACTTTGTAAATCACCAATCCAATCGGGCAGCAATTGAAAATAATTATGTGCAGCTCTCAGATATGTTAAATTGGTTAGGGGTTTCAGAGACGACGGAAATTCACCTAATCCGCACCAGCTCACATCCAGTTCTTCCAGGTTTTTCATCTTACTTAAATCAGGAATGGCGGATAAAAAATTCCCACGAAAAATTAATGTTTGCATATTGATGCAATTCGCAAATGACGGAGGAAATTTTTCTATTGCAGTACCGGTTAAACTTCTGTTTTCAGAACCGATATTAAATATCTTCAGGTTCGTGAGTTTCCCAATGGAATTTGGCAAACTGATTAAACTGTTTCCGCTGGCGTCAATATTTTCAAGCGAAAGAATTGTTCCGAGTGACTCAGGCAATGCTGTGATGTTGGATGATGAAATATTTATTTTTTTCAGGGTCGAAATTTTACTCAATGCTGTACAAGCTTGTTTAAAATCGAGCGCAAGGCAATTGCTTAAATCAATTTCTTCCAAGGAAGTAAAGTATGAAATGGACGCTGGCAACTGAACAAAATAATTGGAACCGAGGTCTAATTTTTTTAACCCTGAAAGTTCTCTGATATTATCAGGCAACTCATGAAATTGATTTCCAGATAAATCCAGGTATTCAAGTGTTTTTAATTTTTGCAATCTTGAAAACAATTCTTCCAAACGAAGCGATGAATTATATGGAAGAATAATATTTTTTAAACTGGTGCACTCACCAATTTCTTCAGGAAGAATCTGTAAGGAATTAGATTTTAAATTCAGTGTTTGCAAATGCGAAAGTGTGCTGATGTTACCGGGTAATTTCAACAATGCTGAAATACTGATTTCAAAATATTCGAGATTCGGAAGTACCGAAAGTTTGCTGATTGCCTGATTAAAGTTCATGCGAGTACAGTGGCGAAAAGCAATTCCTCTCAGATTTGAAAGTGAACTCATATCAGGAAGTGTTTCCAACGAATCATATTCGAGAAACAGATAAAAACATTTTTGCGGATTGTTCAATGCAAATTCAACACGATAAAAAGTGCTGTCGGTGTTTCGCGGAACATCAAGCACCTGCGCCTCAGAGCTAAAAGTGAAGAGTGAAAAGTGAAGAGTGAAAATCAGAACTGTAACAGTTGCTACTCTTCCCGCTCTCATTAAAATTTTATTGCTTGCTCTTTTCATGGTTGTAAATATGTAACACACTTTTATTGCGACTTAAAAATTCAATGAACAGTTATTAACGAAGCACTATGCTGAATATTAGCTGCTGAAAAAAAAGCGAAATAAAATCCGCTTGCTAAATAAATGGTGTTTAATATTATCATATATTCATTAAACATTTATTTTTACCGCCCATGACAGGAAAATACTCCATCCGCGATTTAGAAAAACTTTCAGGCATTAAAGCACACACCATTCGAATCTGGGAATTACGATATGGCTTGCTCACACCATCGCGCACCGATACCAACATCAGGCATTACTCCAATGATGATTTACGGAAACTGTTGAATGTTTCTTCCCTCATTGAAAAGGGAATGAAAATTTCGAACATAAGCAAACTCACATCAAAACAAATTCAGGAAGAAATTGCAATTGACCAGAATAAGGAGTCGGCAATAGAAGATTATCTCCCCTCGGCGCAACATGCGTTAATGATTGCATTATATGAATACGACGAAGAGAGTTTCAATAAAGCATTCTCGCTCGCGGTTTTAAAATTCGGATTTGCAGATGCGCTGTTTAAAGTATTGTATCCGGTGCTGAATAAAATCGGATTACTCTGGAGCAGTGGCGAAATTGTTCCGGCGCAGGAACATTTTATTTCAAATCTGGTGAAGCAAAAACTTTTCTCGGCAACTGACTCGCTGTTGTTGAACTCCGATAAAAAAGAAACTTTCATTTTGTTTTTGCCTGAAAACGAAATGCACGAAATCGGATTACTGCTCACAAATTATTTGTTGCGTTCAATGGGGAAACACACAATTTATCTCGGGCAAAGTGTGCCGCTCGAAAATGTGATTGCAACTTATAAAACCACGAAGGCAAAAAATTTAGTGCTGTTCATAATCACACCGGGGCACCACAAAGAAATTTCTGCTTATCTGCAAAAACTTTCCACCGGATGTAAGAATGCACATATATATCTGAGCGGTAACGGTAAGATGCTCGATAAAATAAAACTGACTTCTAATGTTGTTCGGTTAAAAAGCCCGGAAGATTTAAAAATGATTTAGCAATTCCGTTTGGAAGAATATTTGGTGAAATAGTATTGTTTAATATATTTGCTGAAACATTAAACAAAATAAAACAGCAGGTCACCTTGCTTTTTTATTTAAAGCAGCAAATTTCATGGCGCAGCAAAAGAAAATTGTCATTATCGGTTCAGGATTTTCTGGGCTTGCGGCTGCGTGTTGTCTGGCGCAGGCAGGAGCTGATGTAATTGTGCTCGAAAAGAATGAGCAGGCAGGTGGTCGTGCGCGCATTTATGAAGCAGATGGTTTTATGTTCGACATGGGGCCAAGCTGGTACTGGATGCCCGATGTGTTTGAAAATTTCTTTCAGCTCTTCGGAAAAAATGTGGCTGACTATTATGCGCTCAAATTATTATCGCCCTCGTTCTCCGTATTTTTTAATGGTGATGAAAAAATAAATATTCCTGAATCGGAAAAAGATTTAGAAAATCTTTTTGAATCAATCGAAAAAGGAAGTGCGCTTCAACTTCGGAAATTTTTAAAAGAAGCAAAATATAAATATGAGATTGGAATGAAGGAACTGGTTTACAAACCTGCGCTTTCGTGGATGGAGTTTGCCGACAGAAGAGTGCTTGCGGGTTTAACGCGCTTGCACATTCTTCAATCGTTTCAAAAATATGTGCGCCGCTATTTCAAAGACAAACGACTCATCAGCATTCTGGAATTTCCGGTTTTGTTTTTGGGTGCGCAACCAAAAGACACCCCCGCACTTTACAGCCTGATGAATTATGCAGGACTTTCACTCGGTACATGGTATCCGATGGGCGGCATGAAAAAAATTATTGACGCGATGGAAAATTTAGCACTATCGTTGAATGTTAAAATCATCACGAATACTCCGGCAACAAAAATTTCTGTCGTCAATAAAAAGGTAACCGGGGTTTATTCAAATGAAATATTCTTCGAAGCAGATTCTGTTATTGCTTCATCTGATTATCATTTTACAGAAGAGAAATTGCTTGCAAAAGAATTCAGAAATTATTCGGGCGAATACTGGAGCAAGCGAACAATGGCTCCTTCATCCATTATTTTTTATCTCGGAGTAAAAAAGAAAATTAAAAACCTGGAGCATCATAATTTGTTTTTCGATGAAGACCTTGAACAGCACGCAAAAGAAATTTATGAAACGCCGAAGTATCCAACCCGACCATTGTTTTATGTGTGCTGTCCTTCTAAGACAGATGATGCAGTTGCGCCGATTGGAATGGAAAATTTATTTGTTCTGATTCCGATTGCCGCTGGATTAAAAGATGATGATGCAACACGGGAAAAATATTTTGACATAGTGTTGTCGCGATTAGAAAAGAAAACGGGAGAGAATATTCGCGAGCACATTATTCATAAAAGAAGTTATGCCATCAACGATTTTCAATCGGACTACAATGCGTTCAAGGGAAATGCTTATGGTTTGGCAAACACGCTTCGCCAGACAGCGGTGCTGAAACCATCTATCCGAAATAAAAAATTGAAAAATCTTTTTTACACCGGACAATTAACTGTTCCAGGCCCCGGTGTTCCACCGGCTTTAATATCCGGACAAATAGTAGCGAAAGAAGTTTTAAAATATTTCGGCAAAACATTGTCATCCACAAACCTCATTTCTCAAACTTCTCCGAATGAGAGAGGAATGTTCTCAAAATTTTCACTCGAAAATTCTTTGACAAAAAAGTAATGAAACAACTCAATCATAACTGATGAAAAATTTATTCGACAAAGTATCTGCGCGCAGCAGCAAAATGGTGACGAGAACTTACAGCACCAGTTTTTCATTGGGAATCTATTTTCTCAACGGAAAATTTCACGAACCCATTTATGGCATTTATGGTTTCGTTCGTTTGGCTGACGAAATCGTTGACAGCTTTCATGATTTTGATAAAGCAGAATTGTTGAAACGATTTCGTGCAGATACACAACTGGCTCTTGACGAGCAAATCAGTTTGAATCCGATACTGAATAGTTTTCAGAAATGTGTGCAGCAATATAAAATTGAACAGGAATTGATTGATGCTTTTCTGCACAGCATGGAAATGGATTTGACGCAATCATTTCATGATAAAAAATCTTTCGACAATTACATTCTTGGTTCGGCTGAAGTGGTGGGCTTGATGTGTCTTCGTGTATTTACAGAGGGAAATAATGAACTGTATGAAAAGTTGAAACCATCCGCCATGTATCTTGGTGCGGCTTTTCAGAAAGTAAATTTTCTGCGCGATTTGAAACAGGATTACAAGCAATTGGGCAGAGCATATTTCCCGGGAATTGATTTGGATAATTTTGATTACTCACAAAAAATAAAAATTGAATCTGATATTGAATCTGATTTCACGATCGCATTGAATGGTATCAGAAATTTACCGAAGGGTGCTCGGTTGGGAGTGTATGTCGCGTTTGTTTATTACAAAGCGCTGTTCTCGAAAATCAAATCTGTTCCTGCTGAAAAAGTAATGCGCAAGCGAATTCGCGTTCCGAATAATCAGAAATTCGGGTTGCTGATTAACTCTGTCATTCGTCATCAATTTAATATGCTATGAAAATAATTTTCAGCTTCATTTTTATTTTAAGTTTTTCTGTAAAAACGAATTCCCAATCACTGATTCAAATCAGAGAACAATTCTATCGTGCCCAAATAAGTGGTGAATCCGCTGATTCATTTTATTTAAAGATGCAAAGTGTTACAGCAAGTGCTTCTGCTTTGATGATTGGATATAAAGGAATGGCTGCATTCATGCTTTGCAATTATTCATACAATCCTTACAGCAAGTTGAAATATTTCAGTGAAGGAAAAAATTTGTTAGACAAAGCGATTGAGTTGAACAATGACAATGCTGAACTTCGATTTCTCCGTTACACTATTCAAAAAAATGCGCCTTCATTTTTAGGATACAATTCAAATTTGAATGAAGACAAACAATTCGTGACGAAGAAAATTTCAAGTGAGGAATTCAAAATCACTGACAGCGATTTGTATAACAGAATGGTTAAATACTTTTCTTCTGAAAATAATTAATGACTTAGTTAAATAAAAAAACAGAAATAGAAATTATGCTTAATCAAATTCAGTTCTTATCAATTATTCGATTTTCCATCCTGATAAATTTAATCACCATGACTACGATAACCGCACAACCATTACAAGCAGTTCCTAATGTTGACTTAAAAAAGTACGCAGGAAAATGGTTCGAGATTGCATCATTCCCGCAACGATTTCAGAAAGGATGTCATTGCACAACGGCAACTTACACCTTCAGTGAAAAGGGATTTGTTATCGTTGAGAACAGATGCAATAAAGGAAGTGTATCAGGTGCTGAATCTTACATTAAAGGAAAAGCATTTGTAGATGCAGGAACAAACAATGCAAAACTTAAAGTTCAATTCTTCTGGCCATTCAGAGGCAAGTACTGGATTATTGATTTGGCAGATGATTACAGTTACGCTGTGGTCAGTCATCCGAATAGAAAATATCTGTGGATTCTTTCAAGAACTTCGAAAATGTATGATGCAATTTATCAGCAGATTATTTCGCGATTGGTTGAAAAAGGATTGGATGTAAATAAACTTCAATCACCGAGCAACTTTGAAAACCGGAAAACAATCTGCTACACTCTTCTGGTTTCGCCGCGACTTGCGGTTGAGCGACAATCATGGTTTGTATGAAGCATTGAAAAATTCAGAAGCGGTTCTTCCAGTTTTCATTTTCGATAAAAATATATTGGAAGCATTTGAAAATAAAAAAGACAAGCGCGTTTCATTCATTCACCAAACAATGAAAAGTATAAATGATGAATTACAGAAAGTTGGTTCATCACTTTATGTGCTTTACGAAGAACCACTTGAAGCATTCAAAACGATTTGTAAAACTTTTGATATAAAGGAAGTTTTCACGAATCACGATTACGAACCTTATGCGATTCAACGCGATGAGGAAATCAGTGAATACTTAAGCAAGAAAAATATTTCGTTCCACACTTTTAAAGACCAGGTGATTTTTGAAAAATCAGAAGTGATGAAAAGCGATGGAACACCTTACACCATTTTCACTCCCTACTCAAAAATCTGGAAAGAAAAATTCAGAAATGAAAGTCAGCAGCTTTTTCCGAGTGAAGTTTTCAAATCAAATTATTTAAAAACAAAATCATTTTATTTTCCATCGCTGAAAGAAATTGGTTTTGAAAAAACAACTGTAACAGTTCCTTCACTGGAAGTTGACAAAACTATTATCAAGAATTATCACGAAACCAGAAATTTACCTGCTGTTAACGGCACCAGTAAACTCAGCGTGCATCTCCGTTTCGGAACGGTAAGTGTGCGCAAGTTGGCGCAAATGGCAGCAGCACTGAATGACCAATGGCTGAATGAATTAATCTGGCGGGAGTTTTTTGTGATGATACTTTTTCATTTTCCGGATGTGGTGACGAAAAGTTTTAAAAAGAAGTACGACAACATTGCCTGGAGAAATGATGAACAGGAATTTTCGAAATGGTGTAACGGTGTTACAGGTTTTCCGATTGTGGATGCAGGCATGCGCGAGTTGAACGAAACCGGATTGATGCACAATCGTGTGCGCATGGTAGTGGCGAGTTTTCTCACCAAGCACTTGCTCATTGACTGGCGCTGGGGTGAATCATATTTTGCAGAGAAATTACTCGACTACGAACTCTCGTCCAACAACGGCAACTGGCAGTGGAGCGCGGGATGCGGTTGCGATGCTGCGCCGTATTTCAGAATTTTCAATCCGGAGGAGCAAACAAAAAGATTTGACTCTGAAAATAAATACATCAGCAAGTGGGTGAAGGAATTTTCTTCCGCTGATTATTGTAAACCAATGGTTGAACATCGTTTTGCAAGAGACCGTGCTTTAACAGTTTTTAAAAATTCATTACAATGAAACCAATACAAAATGTAGTGCTCGTGAATGAGAAGGATGTGGCTCTCGGAAAAATGGAAAAGCTCGAAGCGCATATCAGAGGCGAATTACATCGCGCCTTTTCAATTTTTATTTTTAATTCCGAAGGCGAATTGCTTTTGCAAAAACGCGCCGATGAAAAATACCATTCCGGCGGTTTGTGGACTAACACCTGTTGTGGTCATCCGAATCCGGGTGAGGTAATTACAAGCGCCGCCGCAAAAAGGTTGAATGAAGAAATGGGAATGCTCTGCGATTTGAAATTCGGTTTTAAGTTTTTGTATAAAGAAAATGTAGGAAATCATTTAACCGAACATGAAGTGGACCATGTGTTTTTCGGAATCAGCGATGCCTTGCCTGAAATAAATGAATCAGAAGTTTCTGCATATCGGTATATATCATTGGAAGAACTACAGGAAGAAATGAATGATGTGCAGGATACATTTACCGAATGGTTCAAACTGATTTATGAAAGGGCATTTGATTTTTTCAGTGTAACAGAAAAGTTTTTGAATAAATCTTCCGCAGAAAAAATTTAAAATCACTTCATTTCAAATTCAAACATGACTGTTCTGTTCAATGCAATTATTTTTTTCTCCTTCTTTATTTTGATGGAAGGAGTCGCGTGGTTCACGCACAAGTACATCATGCATGGATTTCTATGGCCGCTTCATCACGACCATCATTTGAAAGAACACCATGGATTTTTTGAGCGTAATGATTTTTTCTTTTTACTGTTCGCCATTCCCGGAATTTTACTGATGTCGTACGGACTTACACATTCCTATTCCGATTTTCGTTTCTGGATGGGAGCAGGAATTACATTGTATGGAGCAGCCTATTTTTTCGTACACGATATTTTTATTCATCAGCGCTTTCCTGTTCTCAAGCAATTGAACTCAACTTATTTCCGTGCACTTCGCAAGGCACATAAAGTTCACCACAAACATTTAAGCAAGGAAGAAGGCGAATGTTTCGGAATGCTTTTTATTCCGCGCCGTTATTACGAAGAAGCGAAGAAATCAAAAAACGAACTCTGGAGTTAAATGATTCGATTCACTTATCTCGCAGTTGATATTGTTGCCATATTGTTTCCATTCATTTTCAGTTTTCATCCGAAGCTGAAATTTTATAAAACATGGTTTGCATTTTTTCCGGCAATGATTATTTCAGCAATCATTTTTATTGTTGCCGATGTTCAGTTCACCCGCATTGGAGTCTGGGGTTTCAATCCTGATTATGTAACCGGAATATATTTTTTCAATTTGCCTATTGAAGAATACCTATTCTTTTTCTGCATTCCATACTCCTGCATTTTTACTTATCACTGTTTTAAAATGCTGTTACAGCAATCACCTGATGAAAATACAACGAGTTTGATTTCAAAAATCGCAAGTGTTTTGCTGTTCATCATTGGACTTATATATTTCAATCACCTTTATACTTCAAGCACTTTTATTGCGCTGGCGATTTACCTTTTCATCACCGCACAATTCAATGTCACTTTTTCATTGGCGAAATTCTTTCTCACCTATCTCGTATTATTAATTCCATTTTTTATATGCAATGGAATTTTAACAGGAACAGGATTAGCATCTCCTGTTGTGTGGTACAACAACAATCAGAATCTTGGAATCAGAATTCTCACCATTCCCATCGAAGATTTTTTTTACGGACTGTTGCTAATACAATTGAACGCAACAATTTATGAGCGGATACTTCGCAGCAAAAAATAAAAACTGAATTGCTGTTAAAAAAAATTAGCGGCAACTGATTTTCATTATCTAATTTCGGGTTAAGAAAAATTATATGACAGTGAGAATAAGTAAAAAAATGCCCAAGGAAGAAGTGAGCAATGCTTTAAGAAAACTGCGTAGTAAGCGTGGTTTAAAAGCCATGAAGTATTGCGGCATTATTAAATGGAATGAAGACGGGTTAAAATTTCAAAAGCGCCTTCGCAGTGAGTGGGATTAGTATTATAGTTGATACAAATATTGTTGTTTACCTTCTCAACGGAAACGAGCGCGTTGCAGAATTACTCAATGGAAATGATATTTATTTATCGTTTATCACTCCTTCCGAAAAAAGAAAAATTCAGTCATTCATTGAACAGTGTTTTGTTATTGATATCACTTCATCAATAAAACAAAATGTTATTCGCTTGCGCGAAAACAATAAAATCAAATTACCCGATGCAATAATTGCTGCTTCAGCAATTGATTATGATTTACCATTATTCACTTCTGATAAACAGATGTCAAACATTAAGGAGCTATCTGCTTTTATTATTGAAGTATAAAAGTTACAACTCCGTATTCTCTGCGTCTTCGGTAAAAAAAATTGAAGTAAAAAATTCTCCGTGAGCTCCGCGTCTCAGTGCGAAATTTCTTCTCGCGTAAAATATTTTCTGTGCTCTCCGTGTCTCCGTGTTAAAATCAATCCGAAGTTTTCTCCGCCCGCATCTGCGGAAACAACAACACATCCTGAATAGAATGTGAGTTCGTCAGAATCATACACAAGCGGTCAATGCCCATTCCAAGACCTGCTGTTGGCGGCATACCATATTCTAATGCACGCAAAAAATCTTCATCGAGCATCATCGCTTCTTCATCACCGCGCTTGCCTAATTCCAGTTGCTCTTCAAATCTTTTTCGCTGGTCAATGGGGTCGTTCAGCTCAGAGAAAGCATTACATATTTCCTTACCGTTACAGATGGCTTCAAATCGTTCCACCAAACCATCCTTGCTGCGATGCTTCTTCGCAAGCGGACTCATCTCCACCGGATAATCAGTAATAAAAGTCGGCTGTATCAGTTGCGCTTCGCACTTCTCGCCAAAAATTTCATCAATCAGTTTTCCCTTTCCCATCGTGTTGTCAACAGGCACATGCAATTCTCTTGCAGTCGAACGCAAAGCCGTTTCATCCATTGCAGAAATATCTATTCCGGTAAAATGCTGTATCGCTTCAAACATCGTGAACCGTTTCCACGGGCGTGCAAAGTTGATGACATGTTCACCCACCTGCACTTCAGTTTTTCCGTACAAGTCCAAACAAATTTTCTCCACCATCTCTTCCACCAAATCCATCATCCAGTAATAATCTTTATACGCCACATACAATTCCATTTGCGTGAACTCCGGATTATGAAAGCGATCCATTCCCTCGTTGCGAAAATCTTTTGCAAACTCAAACACACCGTCAAAGCCACCAACAATTAATCGTTTCAGGTAAAGTTCGTTCGCAATGCGCAGGTACAAAGTCATGTCGAGCGTGTTGTGATGCGTTTTAAAAGGGCGCGCCGCCGCACCGCCATACAACGGTTGCAGAATCGGAGTTTCCACTTCCACATACTGCTTCGAGTTCAGAAAATTGCGCATGCTCATCATCAGCTGACTGCGCTGCATAAACACTTCCTTCGAATGCGGATTAATGTTCAGATCAACATAACGCTGACGATAGCGCAACTCCACATCACTCACCGCATCAAACACTTCGCCTTCCTTTTCCTTCACCACCGGCAGCGGCTTCAGCGCCTTCGACAGCAGTTTCAGTTGCTGCACATGCAGCGATATTTCTCCCGTCTTCGTGCGGAACACATAACCTGTTACACCTATAAAATCGCCGAGGTCCAGCAGTTTTTTAAACAGCACATCATACAGTTGCTTGTCCTCGCCGGGGCAAATATCATCGCGCTTAATGTAGAGTTGAATTTTGCCCACCGAATCCTGCATCACCACAAATGCTGCCTTGCCCATATCGCGGCGGCTCATAATTCGTCCGGCAAGCGTTATGGTTTTGCCTTCATACTGCGCGGCATCTTTTTCAAATTCAGTTTTTATGCGAACCGAGTTATCGTTCACTTCCACTAAATCGGCGGGATAGGGATTAATGCCGAGATTAATTAATTCTTCTAAAGCTTGTCGGCGTAAAACTTCGTGCTCACTCAATTGCATTTGCTGATAATAATTTTTTGCAAATGTAATTTTAATGGGAGAATGAAAATGCAAAATCCTTTACCTAATTTTGAAATATGAAAGCGATAAAAAAACTCATCACTATTGATAAAGAAACTTTGGGCGGAACTCCTGTATTTTATAAAACACGAGTACCGGTTGAAACTCTTTTCTGGCATTTGGAAGATGGAATTTCGCTCGATGAATTTTTAGATGATTTTCCTTCCGTATCAAAAGAGCAAGCGGTTGCAGTTCTTAAATTAGCAGAAAAAATTATTGTTTCTGAAAATCTTCAGAAGATTTATGAAACTGCTGCTTGACGAAAACCTTCCGAAAAAATTAAAAGCAGAATTTCCGAGACACATTGTTTTTACAGTGAGAGATATGGGATGGAACGGAAAGAAAAATGGTATTCTGCTCAAATTAATTCTTGATAATAATTTTGATGCGTTTCTGACTTTTGATAAGAATCTGAAACATCAACAGAACTTTAATAAATTTCCTATCCCGGTATTAGTGCTCAATGCAGAAAAAAATTCTTACCCGCATCTCAAACCACTTGTACCTAAAATCAGAAAAATTATTTCAGGAAAAATTCCTGCCGGACCTATTGAAATTGTTTAAGAGAATTATTCCTTTATAAACTTTCCGGTAAACAATTTATTTCCATCATGAATTACAATGGAATAAAATCCGGGAACAAGCGCGCTCACATTCAGCTTGATATTCGAATCTGTTTTAGCAAAAGGAGTTTTTATTTCCTGACCTAAAACATTCAGCAGCGAAAAATTTAATTGCGAAGAAAATTTTCCTTCAACAATTAAATTATTGGTTGCAGGATTTGGATAGAGTTTTATTTTTTCAGTCGAGAAAGAATTATTGAATGTTGAATTCAAAATATAGTTATCAAAAATTGCCTGAACATAAGTTGCTTGAAAATTTATTGAATCAAACGAAGGACAGGGATATTCAAGATCAGGCCGGGTCCAGATAGCAGCATAAGTGGTGCGCAACATGCTTCCGGCATTTAAATCCATGGGGCCAGATGATATAATCATTCGCTTATCCGAACCAAAATTATTCAAAGAACATTCTGACCAACCGGCTGTATCAGAAGGATTAGATGGAAATGCAAAATTGGTTTCAATAGTGCCACCAAAGCCATTTCCACCTCTTGTTAAGTGGCTTGCATCCTTCCATTTCGATTGCAAGTAATTATAATAGTGAGATTCATTCTCAGGATTTCCATTCACAGTAAAATCATTGTTGTAATACATAAAATTGGTCATTTTGTGCGGCGCTGAAAAACTATCAGCAGATACTTCCAGCACTTTTATGGCAAGCATTGGAGGATTTACTCCATACCCTACCGGACAATTTTGATCGAGTGTATCAGCATTATATAATATTCCCATATCGCGTGTTGAATCGCAGCCGATGTAATCGTCCACATAGCAACCTAAATCAGGATCGGTCCAGATACCTAAGTAAACTTTATTATAATTAACCTGACACTTATTAATGATCGTGTATTCATAAAAAGTAGTTGTGTTCAATACATCTGCACTTTGAAATGCATAGACCATTAAATGAATTTCTATTCCGAATGTATTGCCTCCCGTTTCAGTATGTGTATTTCCTTTGTCATTAAAAACCATCCACAATGCCTGATCTCCTTTTACAATTGGATAATCCCCATGTGTTGGATCATAATCTCCGTTACTATCATAATCAAAAAATGGAGCAAGATTTCTGTTGCCAACTATTGTGCTGTTGGGATTATTTTTTGAAGGCCAATTCAAAATGATTTGTGGAATCTGCGAATTAGAAACTTGAAATCCATCACCAGGATTATGACCATTGAAAAGTTGTATGAATGAATCTATTGTAGACTTATTTATTTTCCAGATATAATCGAAGTCGCTGCATGTTTGATTTGTTGTTTCGCAATTGTTATCCAATGGTCCGGGATAAAAATCATTTCCATTTTGCCGATAAGTTTGCGCAGCAACATGTAGCGCTCCCATATCATCCAATCCGCCAATCCATAATGCACCGGCAAATAATGAATGCACTCCACCATTTTTAGGTACTTCATACTTGGCACTTGAATTCAAATCCCACCACATGTCAACTAAATTTATTCGTGCACGAACATCATTGATATCTATATTCTCAAATGCAGTAGCAGAAGAACATTGTGCATTTGTAAATTCAGTTTTAACCAAGATGAATGTAAGCAACGAAAAAAGTGTAACAGTTTTTTTCATGAAAGAAATTTTTTTATTGGTATAAAAATATTCAGCAGCAATTATTATAGCTATGTATTAATTGATTTATGACAATAGAATAACAAATCAGAAGTGGAAGTGCGTGCGTTTACAATTTCAGCACAGGTACTTTCAAATTCAGTATTCCCTCCTACATTCGTTGCTTCAAAATAAAACATGAATAAGATTTTAACTTTTCTCTCCATTCTATTAATTGTTTCGGTTTGTTTTTTTTCTGCCTGTAATAACACTGCAGTTCACACTGAAAATAAACCCGATTTAATTGCAAGCTACCGCGATACCACCGTTCAACCGGGCGATGATTTTTTTCATTATGCTGTTGGCAATTGGGTAAAAAACAATCCAATACCTGCCGCTGAAAACAGCTGGGGAATCTGGAGTCTGGTAAATGAAGAATCATACACCCGGCTTCAATTAATTAATAAAGAAGCAGCTGCTCAAAACAATGCATCAAAAGGAAGCAATGCTCAAAAAATTGGCGATTTCTGGTTTACCGGAATGGATTCTGTTACAATTGAAAACCAGGGTTTGACAAAAATTCAATCTGAAATTGATTTAATAGCCAGCATAAAAGACAAACAAAGTTTGCTCGATGAACTTGCCCACTTGCAAATGATAGGTGCCGGCGCTTTAATTCAAGCCGATGTTTATCAGGATGAAATGAACAGCGAAAAGGAAGTGCTGCATTTTTCGCAGGGAGGTATTGGGTTGCCAAACCGCGACTATTATTTTGATAACGGAGAACGATTTGTAAAAATCC
>JAHEZG010000298.1 GCA_023251195.1 Chitinophagaceae bacterium
ACCCACGGAGTGTTGCAGCATTGTAACACTTCACTGGCTGATTCAAAAGATGCAATCGGCAAACTGGGAGATCAGAATGCCGCAGTCATTCAACAACTGAAAGATTTATCAGCGAATTCGAAAATGACCATCGAAGATCAGGCAAAACGATTAGCTGATTTGCAAAAAATTATTCAGTCGCAAAAAGACATTATGAATAAACTTAAAAAAACAGTTTCAGATGCGTTGGTTGGTTTTACCCCCGAAGAATTAAGTGTGGAGATTAAGAATGGAAATATTTATGTATCGCTCCAGGAGAAATTACTCTTCAAATCAGGCAGCGACATGGTTGATCCGAAAGGAAAAGATGCGCTGATGAAACTCGCTGCTGTATTAAACAGCAATCCTGATATCAATGTAAATATTGAAGGACACACAGATAGCATTCCTATCAAAGGAAAGTTTGCAGACAATTGGGCATTAAGTGTTTCGCGTGCAACTTCAATCGTTCGCATTTTAGAACAAGACGGTGTTGACCCGCATCGGGTAATTGCCTCAGGTCGGGGAGAATATTTCCCTGTTGCATCCAATTCCACTGATACAGGAAGAGCGCGAAACCGCCGCACTGAAATAATTCTTTCTCCAAACCTTACAGAGTTATTCAAGCTTTTGAATCAATAAATAAAAAGCTGTTTAGCAGAAGGTTTCGAATGGTATAATTTTTATTCCATGCATTAAGCAGATCAATCAATTTTCAAAATCTTAAACCAAACCATCCTAAAAAATGAAACTCTTAAAATCCTTCAGACAACATGGTTCAGAAATTAAAATTTTTGCAGTGTGGGAAAACGAAATGAGAGTGGTAATCAGAAACCTGGAAAATGCATGGATAAGTTTTACTTGTCCGTTTGATTCTTCACTCGAAGAATCTGATCAGGTGAAAAATTTTTTGACTGAATACTTCAGAAAAAGAGAATTGGCTGATTAATATTTCAAACTGTTATAAACTAATGAATTCCTTCCGCAAATTCTTCCACCATCTTATTGCAAAATGCAGGTAAATCATTCGGGTTACGGCTTGTTATTAATCCTTTGTCATTCACTACTTCTTCATCCACCCATATTGCACCTGCGTTTTTTAAATCAGTTTTCAGAGAGGAATAAGATGTAACAGTCCGACCTTCCAATTCGCGACACTCAATTAAAATCCACGGCGCATGACATATTGCGGCAATGGGTTTTCCTTCTTTGAAAAAACCACTGACAAAAACAATTGCCGCATCACTCATTCTTAATTTATCTGCATTGATAACTCCTCCCGGTAATACAAGCGCATCAAAATCTTCAGACTTTACCTGTTCAATCGTTTTATCAGTTTGATAAGCATGACCCCAGTTTTTATTTGACCACGCTTTTACTTCGCCAGATGTCAAAGAGATAACTGTTACATCAGCTTTTTCTACTTTCAATCGTTCGTAAGGTTTAGCAAATTCAGATTCTTCAAATCCATCTGTTATCAATATTGCCACCTTCTTACCTTTCAATTTTTTATTAATTAATTCAGGAGCGGTTGCAGTTGCCACCATTTTTTCATTTGTTGTATTTTCCATTGAGGTATTTTTAAATATATAAAAATTTAAAGCTTATTCCTTTTTTGGTGGATATTCACCCGAAGTATCAGGTGCCGGAATAGTTAATTTATCTTTCGGTGGAATATACAATGTATCCTGTGGACGGGAACCTGGTTTTGGTTTCATATAAACTGTATCAATTTCATCAGGCACAGTTTGCAGCTTATTTTTTTCCTCCGGCATTATAATCACTTTTGTAACAGTATCCTTCTTTGTTTTCTGTGGTTGTGGCCCCGGTTTATTTATTTGCGCACTTGCTATAAAATTATTAAGTGACAGAAACAAAGCAACGATGAAAGTGAATTTTATCTTTTTCATAAAACTGAATTTTACTATTAAGAAAGGAGCAATAGAAGTACCAAGAGGAAAATTCAATACAGCACTCAAAACAGGAATACCAATTCAGATTTTAAATAAATGTGTGGAGGAATTACACAAACAGAGGAAGCAATTCCCATAGTTGTGTAATTAGAATTCCAATGGAATTTGAAAAATTAGAATTTCTATTCAAAATACCTGAAGGCACATAGTTTGGTATTCAGTCAATACTAAAAAAAAACACAAAAATGAAAACCACAACTCAAAAATCTTCCGCAAACGGAAGCAATGGCAAAAGCCAAAATTCAAAATCCACTGAAACAAATTCCGGTTCTAATCATTCTACATCTTCACAGTTAGAAAAACTTTTTGAAGATGAACTGAAGGATATTTACTGGGCTGAAAAAGCATTAACGAAAGCAATTCCCAAAATGATCAAGAATGCAACTTCACAGGAATTAATTGATGCATTGCAAAATCATTTGGGTGAAACCGAAGAACAGATTTCAAGGCTTGAACAAGTATTTGAATTGGTTGGCAAAAAAGCAGTTGCAAAAAAATGCGAAGCAATGGCGGGCTTGTTAAAAGAAGGAGAAGAAATAATGGAAGCAACAGAGGAAGGTGCTATGCGTGATGCCGGAATAATTTTAGCCGGACAGAAAGTGGAACATTACGAAATTGCTACTTATGGAACACTGAGAACCTTCGCATCCATTATGGGAATGAATGAAGCTGCCGATTTATTGGAAACAACATTGAATGAAGAAAAAGCCGTTGACGAAAAGCTAACCGAAGTAGCTGAAGCAGCTATCAATCTAGAAGCAGCTGAAACAGAAGAATAAGTTTGAAAGGTGATTAATAATTGTCGTGGTTATTGGAAACCGCACTCTTAAAAGGGTGCGGTTTTTTTATTTTCATATTCAGCACCTCACAAAAAAAGCCATTCCGAAAATCGGGATGGCTTTTTTTCCAAATTATTTTTTAAAACTAAGCTGTAACACTTTTTTCTTCATTTACTTGACCATGTGTTTTGTAAGTGATTGCTTCACTTCTTTCGCCTTCCTGCTCTTCTCCGGCTAACATTTTATCTTTCAAGTCATTCAATCGGTACATGCCATACAAAAATGTATCAGCAATACTTGTACATGCTTTAGCAAGTTTGTTCCTGGTTTTCTCATCTCTTAAAACTGCGATGGTCAATCCAGCTGCTGTGCCCACAAGAAGTCCGATTACCACATTTCTGTTTTTCATCTCTTTAGTTTTTGGTTTTAAATTATTCTTTATTAGATTAAATTATTTCAACTCAAATTTTTTCGAAGCCACCAGGTATCCATCCTGATATATATCTGCAGTATAATTTCCCTTTGCAAATGGCTCCTTCTGTTTCAGAACCGAACATGCCTGTTGCGGTTCATTTGCATATTGAATACTTGATGTGATGGAAGATTGCATCTGCACATTCTTTTCCACTGCATCAAATATTCCGGAACTATCCTGCGATATCACCGAACCCTGAGGATTTAAAATCCGGAGGTAAAAAGATTTTCTTCCCGCATCAGCAATTTTATTCATCGGCAGGTTGAAGCATATTTTCAGATACTCCGTTTTATCCGCCTTCATAGTGGTCGATTCCTTACCATTCGATTTCGTTTCCGCTCCCGTGATAGTGATATCTTCCGGAATAAGCAACGAAGCAATCGTAACCTTTGTGTTCAGTTTCGAATTGGTGTTTTGCAAATCCGATATAGCAATCGTATTAACAGTAATTACATTCCCCATCGAGTCCTTTGCAACCAGCAACATATTTTTATCATGCTGCAACATTTCAATCTTCGAATTCAAATCAGTGATCACCATATCAAGGTCTGCTAAATGCTTTTTGTATTCCGCTTCATTCAGTTGTCTTGATTTTCTATCCTTATTTAATGATGCCTGCAAGTCAACAATCGTTTTTTCGTTAACGGTGATCATGCTATCTAAGGCCGCATTTTTTCCTCGATAGCTTTCTATGTCAGCTATGGTGGCGGAATACCTTGTATCCAAATCATTGTACCGGCTTTCTGAGTCCGTTACTTTTGAACTGAGTAGTTCAGTAGATTTGTTTGCCTGCACATTGGATACATATAAAAAAATACTCAGCCCCAAAAAAACAATGGTAGTGATAATGAAAAACACTCCCCAATTATTTCTTTTTTCAACCACTGTTACATCAGTGTTGGTGTTTCCTGCGTACCCGTCTGTAATCGGGTGTTGTTTAATTTTTGTACTCATTTGTTTTATATTTTTAGTTGTGTTAAATAATAATTTTCCAAACAATACCCTGCCATTTTTAATATTAATGTTTTAAATAAAATTTAAAGGGGAGATATAAATTCCCTTTGTGTTTTATTTCCACAGATGGGGAAATATATTCTCAAATTTCTTTCTACTCATGTTCGCTCAGTTTCCCCAAGCATTTTTTTATATCAATTCCTTTTTCGAGAACAGGCGCAAACAAATCTCCTTTTTCTTTTATGCGCTCAAGCGTGTTATAGATTGTAAACTCTTTTGGGTCTAGTCCGCTTTTCACTTCGCTCCATTCGAGCGGAGTGGAAACTGTGGCACCTGCTTTTGGTCGCACGCTATACACACTTGCGAGTGTTTGTCCGTGGCGGTTTTGCAGGTAATCCATATAAATATTATTGCCTCTGGTTTTGAGCGGGCGCACAAGCGAAGTGAAACCGGGAATTAATTCGGAAGCCATGATGGCGACAATGTGCGCGAAATCTTTTACCTGCTCGTAAGTGTATTTGGCAGCGAGCGGAACATAAATGTGAATGCCCGTGGCGCCCGAAGTTTTGCAATAACTGGTGGCACCTGCTTTATCGAAAATTTCTTTTACGGCAAGCGCCGCTTCAATTACCTGACTGAACGGATTTTTCGGAGAAGGGTCTAAATCAATGGCGATGTAATCGGGTTTGTTGAGT
>JAHEZG010000299.1 GCA_023251195.1 Chitinophagaceae bacterium
GAATCAAGATGTAACACTCATTGGTTTAATTACTGAAGTGAATCATCGCACAGCACAAAACGGAAACCCGTTTGGTTCATTCAAGATAGAAGATTTTGAAAGCGAAATGACTGTAACGGTATTCGGAAAAACTTACATTGAAACCAATAAATATTTTCAGCATCCGGATATGATGGTGATGGTTCGTGGAAAATACACAGAGCGCAGAGGCATGCAGGACCAGTATGAATTTTATGTAAACAGCATTGAATTACTCAGTGATGTGCGCAGCAAGTATGTAAAAAAACTGGTGATGAAAGTAGAACTCGATACCATTAATGATGAGTTCATAAAAAAAATAATGGCCATTCAACACAACTACAAAGGCAATGTGCCATTGTATTTACAAGTGCATGATGTAACTGACGAAATAAAACTCAACTTCATCAGCAAGGAATTGTATGTATCCTACGATGAAAGTTTTTTGAAATACATCAATGATATAAAGGATACAGAATTGGGGTTGAATTAGATATAAATAGAATCTTTTGTAAGAAAATTGATTGCAAAAGATGAAAACAACAGTTGAGGATAATTTAAGTAGATACTATCCTGTTGCTTTCTTTACCCTGCCCTGTTCATCTTCAATTCCATTGCTGTGTTTTACTCCTCGCATTTTTGTATTGCCGAAAACATAAGTGAATGATGCGCTTGCCATTCTACTTGCCCAACGATGGTCAACCACAATATCAATATTCTCAAATCGGATTATGGCCTTTGAATGTGTGGTATTGAAAATATCGCTGATGTTTATTTTTAAATTACCACGATTGTTCCAGAAGGATTTTTTTATTCCGGCAGAAATATCTGCGGTAGAACTTAAATCAAAAATGCTGTATGCCATTGGGCTTTGATAATTACCACTCAACTCAATGGTGAAATTATTTGGCAGTGTAAATGAATTATCCATGTTCAATGAAACAGTAAATCCACTGTGGTCAAAGTTTTTTCCAAGATAATTTCCTGTTGTGCGATTTAGAAATACACTTGCGTAGTTTGATGTTTGCCACCATTTTGTAATTGTAATTGGCGCCGCAAGTGTGAGCGAAATATTATCAAGCGTATTTATATTGTCTTTGTATTGAATCACAAGATTGAGCGAATCAATTTGTTCAATCACATCGGCAAACAATCCACTTGTGCGGCTTGCATCCAATGAAACGGTAAAGAAATTTTTGTAAGTATTCGTAATGTTAAACGCATCAGTAAACTGTGGATTCAGGTAAGGGTTTCCACGACGGTAAGTGTATGGGTCAACATAAAACTGAAACGGATTTAAATCCAGGTAATCCGGGCGGTCAACACGGCGCGAATAGGAGAAGGATGCGCTGTTTTGTTTTCCATAATCTTTTTTCACAAACACGGTAGGAAAGAGTTGGAAATAATTTCTTTTAAATGATGAGTCATTTACTAATTGATGCCCGCTTACAATTGTTTGTTCGCCTCGCAAACCAATTTGAATTCCCCAACCTTTTTTAAATTCTTTTGTTAGTGAAGAATATAATGCATTAATGTTTTCGCAATACTTAAAATGGTTGGTGATACCTGAATCAATTACCCAATTGTTATTTATGAAATCAGAAAATTCTACTTTGTTATCGGAAGTTACCAGGCTTGTTTTTAGTCCTGCTTCCATTTGAATTCCGGATTTAAACGGGTATTCGAAATCAATTTTTGCTGATTGAATATTTATAACCGAAGGTTGATTGCCTGCCCAAATGGTTGGTGCTCCGAAATTATTTCCACTCGCATCAGAATAATCAGTATGATAATTTTCAAGCGAAGAAGTACTGTATTGAGAGTAATCCATGTTCGCAGAAAGTGAAGTTCCGAATGTGTCGAGTGTTGCGTTGTAATTTAAATCGTAAGTAAGATTGTTGAATTTATTTTGATAGCCAATAGCTGAAGAAGAACCTGAAAGAGGTTCATCAAACGGATTAACAATTCCTGCATCATTCACCACCGAATAATTTTCATTATTCAAAGTTCCATTTACAAAAAAACCAAGCGTTTTATTTTTACCAATAAAAAAATCAGCTCCTGTTTTAAATGAATTTTGAATACCCGGCGTAAGTGAAAATCTTTTTTGAGAAAGAGCAGAAGTCAACGAGTCGCCCTGATAAAACCGCCGATTGAGAATTGATGTAACAGTGTTTTGATAATTATTGTATGTGTAATTCCCAAAAACATTCACCCATTTATTTTTATAGTTCATGGTCAATCCGCCGTTGGCACTTGCATAAGTCCAATTTTTAAAACTACCATTTACCATTCCATTGAAACCGAGACTGGTATTTTTTTTCATTCTGATATTGATGATTCCTGCAGTTCCTTCCGCATCAAATTTTGCGGGAGGATTGCTCATTATTTCAATTTGGAACACATTGGTTGATGGCGTTGATTTCAATAGCGTGTTTAATTGTTCGTGAGATAAGTAAGTTGGCTTATCATCAATTAAAACCATAACTCCTTGTTTACCTTTCAGCGAAATATTTCCATCGCCATCTACATTTATCCCCGGCGATTTCCGCAGTACATCTATTATTGAATTACCTGCGCCAGCAATACTTCCCTGCACATTCACTACGAGCATTCCGGGTTTCTGTTCGAACAGTGGCTTGTTGGCGATGACGGTAACACCTTTCAAAGAGGTTACACTTTTTGATAATTCAATTGAACCGATATTTAAATTTTCTTTTCCTGAAAATTGAAATGGGCTACAGAAGTTTTTTATTAATCCAATTGATGATGCGGCTATCAGGTAATTTCCGGCAGCAATATTCTCGAATCCGAAATATCCGGTTGAATCAGAAAGTGCTCCTTTCACCAATACCGAATCAACTGCATTTAATAGCGTGACAGTAGAAAATTCAATTGGTTGATGTGTTTCGGCATCTTTTATTAATCCGGCGATAATGCTTACAGTTGTTGATTGGGAATTTGCATTGGAAAAAATTCCAATGGCAAAAAACAGCAGGAGTAATATTTTCATCTGTAAATTTATTTTTAAAGTAGTGAATCGGTTTCAACTGTTAAAAAGTTACAACAGAAAGATTCTTCTTTATAAAATACAGGATGATTGTTCAAATAATTTCCTTCATAAATTTCTTAAGCCAAAAGCCTTCAACAAAATTCTCAATAGGTTTAAGCGATAAGATGATGATGCATTTTAAAATTAATGAAAGAACTAAATTGTCGCGCTTGTAAATATCCTCGGTTGCATGCAATACAATTTCTTCCAGTAGAAATAAAAATATCGCAATTATCAAAGTGATGGTTTTAGCTTTTCGACTTGCTTTGGTATGCGTTAACTCATCTATGGTTCGTTTGAGCTGAACATTCTTCCGTTCTATTTCAGCGTTCTGTGATTTAATTACCTGATTGTCTTTTTGTGTTTGCTCGGCTTCAAAAATCAAGTGAAGGTTTTTTATTTTCTTTTCATTGTCTTCATGCATTACTTCATCTTTAATCTGATGAAAAGCTTTCAGGTGAAACAAACATTTTGGCGAATCACTTTTTGCCTGGTAGATATCGGAAAGCAAGGAATGTATCTGAAATATTTTCGACTTTACTTTTAATTGTTCTGCAATGAACAATGCATTGTTCAATGTACTGATTGCATCATCCATTTTTCCTTGTCGGCGAAAAATATCTCCAAGCTGATTGAGGTTGGTAATTTGTGCATTCGGTAAATTAAATTCTTTGCGAATCGCAAGTGCCTGTTGATGAAAACTAATTGCATTTTCGAAATCGCCTGTTTCTAAATAATAATTTCCAAGATCAGTAAGTGCCCTGGCTTTAACAATCATATTATTTGCATCGTTGCAAATTTTTAATGCCTGATTCAGATACTCCAAAGCAATCGAATATTTTTTCTGCAGTTTACACAAGGTGCCCATTCCAGTTAGCACTCGTGCAATCATGCCCTTGTCACCAATTTTTTCGCAAAGCTTTTCAGCTACGGTGTAATAATTTAATGCATCATCCAGTTGATTATTCTCTGAATTTATTTCTGCAAGATTGTAAGTGCAAAAAATCAGGTAGATTTTATGCGCGCCTGATTCTGTAAGCCTGCGATAAGCTTCAAGCAGGTACTTCATTGCCAATTCCATATCACCCAATGAACGATAGGTGGAACCAATCAAAACAGAGCAAATTTGTTTTCCATCTTCATCTTTTAAATCACTAAAAAGTTTTTGTGCTTCAAAACATAACTTCAAGGCGAGTTCATATTTTCCATCGTTGAATTCAACAAACGATAAAGCAAGGGTTGCAAAAGCAAAATTTGATGGGTCAAGAGTTTGGTTTGATTTCAGGTATTCATACATTTTTTCTGCCACTTCGCGATAAGATGCAGCAGAAAGTGACGGGCCACAAAGCCACAGGTTGCTAAAGAATTCACCTGATGAATAAAGGTTTCCATTCTTTACTTCATTAAAAAGATTTTCTAATTTTTCAATCTCAGGGTGCATTTTCCTATTATTTTATAAGTACAAAACTGTGCAAATTCAATTTTAAATCTGCATTTTATATAAATATTTTAATTATACTATGTATCTTTTTTTTAAATAGCCTGCAGTGCAAAATTGAATTAAAATTCAGTATATAAATAGCCATTGAAATTTTTAATTAAACCAGACCAATCCTGATTATTGTTTTAGCTCAATTCCGTTTTTATCAATATTTTTTTCAACCTGCAGCGAAATTTTATTTTTCTTACTGGTCTTTCCGGGCACCAATACTTTAGCAGTACCGTTTTTAAATGATGAAGCAAAAAGAAATTGCGGTTGAATAATCCAATTACCTGTATGATTGATATAACCCCATTTTCCGT
>JAHEZG010000300.1 GCA_023251195.1 Chitinophagaceae bacterium
AAGAAGGAGTGATAGCCAGATTTCCATCGTTCAGAATTAAATTATAATTACCTGATGAACCTCCTGACAATGAAATCGGATAATCACCAACTGAAGAAAGATTATTGGCAACAGTTGAAATAAAAGGTTGAATAATGTTCGCTGAATTATCGGTATAAGCAAATCCGCTGTATGAAATAGTTAATGGTGGATTAGCTGCTGCATAAACTTTTGTTTTATTGTCAGCAGTAATTATTAAATCGGCTTTGTTCACTGTTAAATTTCCATTTTCAAATTGCAACACATAATCAGATGGCTGAATCAATTGCAAACCCGATGGAATAATTGTGTGTGCACCTGCGCCGATGTTGCTGTTTGCTGCCGGCGAATACAAAATTCCATTGGAAAACAATGATGAATCTTCGTCTTTAAATTGATAGCCTGTAATTTCAGAACTGTAAACCGGTGCAACACCATAAACAGTATTGGTATCGTTTGCGGTAACTTTTAAAACAGCCGGAGCCACAGTAAGTGTTCCTAAATCATAAGTGATTTCGAATTGCGGAGAAACAAATGCACCCGGCACTATATAATTTAAACCTGAAGTTAAACCGGTAATTAAATTAATTGATTTTAAAATCTGTATTGAATCAGATGGATCAGAATAAACATCTAACGAATCCAGAATAACTGCAAGCTTGTCGTTTGAAGTATCGTTTACTGATGCGCTGTTCATGATTGATTTTCCATTGAGAATGGATTTACCATTCAAAATAGATTTTCCATTTACAATGGCAGAACCGTTCATAATTGATTTGCCATTCATAATTGATTTTCCACTCACCAATACAGAGGTGTCGCCATTGATTCCAAAGTTTAAAACACTTTGCGGTTCCACATCAACCACATACATGGAATCAGGAACAACCACATTATTCATAATGGATTTTCCATTCATGATTGATTTTCCGTTCATGATTGATTTTCCGCTTACCAGCATTCCTAAATACTGAATATCAGCACTGGTAATTATTCCATTTAAAATAGATTTTCCATTGAGAATTGCGAGTGTATCGCACAAACCTGCTTCGTGATTGAAAATTATGGAATCGCGGAAAGCATCGCGCTCATTAACCGGAATATTTGTATCATCATAAATATAATCGAACGCTACATCGTGCAGCAACTGACCATAAGTGATTGTGGTATCTCTTGGCTTAATTACAATCGGCATTGGTTGATTATTCAGTAAGCCGTTTACAAATGTGTAATTAAATAATTCTAACATTCCAACGCTGAACAAATCAACAGTCGGGTGAATAAAATAAATTCCTACACCACCTGTACTGGTTGCCGGAGTTTGATAATACAGATTATCCAGACCGGTTTCTTCCATTGTTAATCCTGAAGAAACAAATGAAGCTCCATCAACTGTTATTGCTGAAGTAAATGTTGGAAGTGCTTCGCCATATTTTTTTGTTTTGTTATCAGCAGTAATTACAATTTCTTTTTTTACAGGGGAGAATAGGAAAATGGTATCAGATAATCCTCCATCATTCAAATTCAAAACAATGGGAGGAGTGTAAATCTGAATCGGAGGATTTCCAAAAAACGGTGGAATGGTTGCCTGTAATTGAGAGCCACTCAAATAGGTAGTAACAAGTGCATCACCACGGAATAAAATTTCTGATTGAGTGGTTAAGAAGCTTCCGTTGACAATAATGTTGATTGAATCGGTCCCCAGTTGTAAACCACCAGAAGTATCAGCAATGGCTGAAATAATTTCAGGAGTAGGAGCAGCAAATGATAACATTGCTGAATCTGCCTGAATAAATCCGAAGCCTGAAGAGAAATCAAACCCAGGCAGACCCATGTCAAAAGTATAAGTCTGCATAATGGTGCGAACTTCTGAAGGTGATAAATCAAGATTGTAAAATTTCTTTTTTGCATTTATTAATAATGCACCAACCGCCGCGGCATGAGGGGCTGCAGCAGATGTTCCGAAGAAATTTGGAAATGCATCGCCATCAAAATTTGGTCCCCCCATGTTTACCGATGTGTTTCCTCCATTCGGTGCGCAGATATCAGGTTTGTTTCTCACAACACCATTCACGGGGCTTCCACCGATTGAAGAGAAGGAAGCAATGGTTGGGGGATTAACTCCATAAGGCGGAGTGTTTGTATAAAGAACTGCACCAACAGAAATTGCACCGGCAGCATTTGATTGTCCGACAATGGTAGATGTTCCGTTGTTGTGTTCATTTATCACACCTTCTCCTCTGAAAATTATGTATTTAAAATTTACACTCGGGCTGTTACCTGCTGCGCGAGTAATTAAAAAACTTGCAGTTACAGATGTTGAACCTCCAACGGTAAATGGCATAACTTCCAATGGATCGCCACCGATATTATTTCTGTTAAAACCAAAAAGAGTAATTCCGTTATCTGTAGTCAGATAAATATCCATGTCATTTTTTGTTCCGGTTGAAGTTTGTCCAATTGAATAAATGGAATCTTGCCACTGCATTACGATGGTATAACTACCCGGAGGCAATGTTAAACTCTGAAACACATCGCCACCGCCAAAGTCATGTGCCATTGCTGACCCAGCCAATGAACCGGGAGCTGTTACAGGTGAGAAAACATTTTGATAAGATTTGTTTCCATAATTTCCGGCAGCAGAAAAATAAGTTACGCCTTGTGAAGTAACATAGTCAACAGCTTGTGCCACCAAACCATCAGTGAAGAATGGTTCAGTTATAAATGTTACATCATCAACTATTACATCACAGGTGTCTTGTGCTAATTGTAAAATTCCCTGAGCAAAATTTCCTGGACTGATTATTCCTGTTCTGAAATCCAATTTGGCACCCGGAGCAACATCATGAATAATCTGAAGCATGGCACGACCTTCATCTGATCTTGCACCATATGGAAAATCCTGAAGCACATGAACAGGTGTTGAGTAATCAGGATTTCCTGTTCCAGGTAAATCTCCATTCAATACATCAATCAATGCAGGATTTCCGGGTACTTTATTATAACTATCTGATAATACTCCAATTTTTACTCCATCACCTTTGATGTTATAACCGTTTCTTACAAAATCAGAATGCATTGAAATATCACCATTGGTGTATGCAACACCACTGGTTAAAATAGGAGGGAAAACAGGGCGCACATAAGTGATCAGGTTAGGTAAACTGTCTAATCGCTTTAAGTAATTGATTGGAAATTTGCCGGTAATCAATAATGAGTTCGGACCATTATCTACCAAATCAGTAATGCCATAACCTGGAGATTGTATTAAACTCAAACAATTATTATACTGACCTTCAACAGTTATAATTTCAATCCATACGCTGTCATTATTCAAAGCGAAAATATCGCCGAGCGAATCGGTTGGTGCACCAAAATTTGTATAGAGGGAAAATAATTCAGCACCAATTAAATTATTCACTTTTCCACCTTCAGGTGCAGGATAGTAAGGATAAATACAAGGCCCCAAAACAATAGAAGCAACATCAGTAGCAACACATCCATTCACCGGATTTGTAACAGTAAGTGTATAATT
This sequence comes from Chitinophagaceae bacterium, assembly GCA_023251195.1. Lineage (GTDB taxonomy): Bacteria > Bacteroidota > Bacteroidia > Chitinophagales > UBA10324 > UBA10324. The sequence goes on from JAHEZG010000300.1 coordinate 3,554, forward strand.
ACCAACAGCATTTACGGTTGGCGAAAAAGTATTTCCATCAGCAACTATATTTCCTGTTGAAGTAGTCCAGTTGAATTGTGCATTTGGAGTGGTTGAAGAACCTTTCAGTTTTGCAGTTACATAGTAACAAGTTATTGCATTATCGAAACCTGCATTTGCATTTGGAGTAACTGAGTTAACAGATACAGCAACTGAAGCAGAAGATGAACAACCGGATAAAGAATTGGTTTTTATAACTGTATAAGTTGTAGAAACAATTGGGTTCGCAATTGGATTGCTGATGTTCGTTGCATTTAATCCTGACGATGGACTCCATGCATATGAATTTCCAGCAACATTTATTTCTCCAACTGATGCGCCGCTTGAATTTGAAATACAAGTTTTTGTAAATGCTGTTCCGGCGCTTACCGAAGGTGGTGTATTATTTACTGTTACAATTACTGAAGCAGATGCAGCACAACCATTTGTTGTTGATGTTTTAGTAATTGTGTAAGTGGTTGTTACAGATGGGTTCGCAATTGGATTGCTGATGTTCGAAGCACTTAATCCTGAAGAAGGACTCCATGCATAAGTGAAACCTGAAATAGTTGTTTCACCTATTGTTGCACCGCTTGAATTAGAAGTGCAAGTTTTTGTAAATGCTGTTCCTGCGCTAACTGACGGTGGTGTATTGTTTACTGTTACAATAACTGAAGCGGAAGCTGAGCAACCTGCCGCTGAAGATTTTGTAACTATATATGTTGTAGTAACTGATGGATTTGCAGTTGGGTTACTGATGTTTGATGCATTTAAACCTGATGAAGGACTCCAGGTATATGTATTTCCTGCAACATTAGTTTCTCCAATAGTTGCACCACTTGCATTTGTAGTACATGTTTTTGTAAAAGCTGTTCCAGCACTAACAGTTGGAATTGAATTTACAGTTACCACAACCTGATCAGTACTTGTACAGGTTCCGGAAGTAACGGTTAAATTATAAGTTGTTGAACCAACAATTGCGGACGAAACAGTTGGGTTAGAAACAATACTGCTGCTTAATCCTGTTGAAGGTGACCAACTATAAGTATTTCCTGCCACAGCTGCAGAACCAATAGTTGTGCTTGTACCTGAACAAAAACTTTTATCAATTCCTGCATCAGCAACCGGCGGTGTACAAAGGGGGCCAAACGGAATATAATTAAGAGATAAACCACCACTTATAACAACCTGTGTTCCACTCCAGAAACAACCGCTTACATCTGTATTGCCACCTGAACCAAAATTAATTGCAGCATAAGGAGCGTACACTGTTCCAAGCCATTTTGTATGACTTGATG
>JAHEZG010000031.1:0-5229 GCA_023251195.1 Chitinophagaceae bacterium
ATTAAATTTCTGCCCGGGGCACTTAAGCCGGAAGCAAAGTATCTGTAATTCTGATCCAGAATATTTTCGACAGAAACCTGCAACTGCAAAATTTTATTTACCTGGTATCCAACTCTCGCATTCACTGTCATCCAGGCTGGATTGTATCCTTCAACAGGATCAAGCGAATACAACTGATTGTCTTCTCCCAATAAGTTGTAATCCTTTTTTGCTTTCGCGCCATTGTACATGGCGAATGCTTCTCCTGAAAATTTCTTCAGGTTCAGTTGCATTCCGGTTTTGCCAAACATCGGCGGAATGTGATCGAGCGGGTAATCCACTGTATCAGTTTTAATTCTTCCATAAGTATATGTTACAGTCGAATAAACAATAAAGTTTTTTGTAACATCAGCAAACAAACCACCTGTTGCTCCATACACAAATGCTTCTCCTTTGTTTACTGAACTTTTCACTTTTGTCATTTCGCCATCATATAAAACACTATCTGCGCCATTGAATGTTGCAAGGTCAGTTGTGATTGCATTTTTATACATCGCATACCACGCAGTTGCTTCAACGCGAACAGTTTTATTAAATGTTTTGGCTATGGTCAATTCAGTATTGTAAAGTTGTTCAGGTTTCAGAGCTGCATTCGGAACAATTACCGCATCTCCTCCTGCTGTACCAAAAACTTTAGTCATGTCATCCACATTCGGGGTGCGGAATCCATTGGAGAAAAGCAAACTGATGTTCCATCCTTCGCATGGTTTAAAAACCAGTCCGATATTTCCTGTAACAGCACTTGATGATTGAGTTATGTCTTTAAAAGGAAATTTAAAAAATGTAGTGTCGTTAAAAGTTGATTGCAGATTGTTATTCGTGAAGCGCAATCCCTGACTGAAAATTATTTTCTTTCCAATCTCCCAATTGTGTGTTAAGTAAGCAGCAATAGAGCGTGTGCTCGAACCACCATCCGGAAAGCGGGTATCCGCAATTACAACATCACCAGAAATCAGTTTTACAAAATCAGCAGTTGATTCAACTTTGTTCATCACCACTTCTACACCATACCGCAATTCGTGAGTGGTAAATCCTTTTTCGAAATCAGCATTTAACGACATAACTGTTACATGTTCATTTCGGTTTGTTAATTTTTCTTTGTTGAATCCACGCGAATGACGGCTTTCTTCCACATCCTGATAAGCCAGAATAATATTTGCTGTGTTGTAAAATCCTTTATCAGCTTTCAAACCAAGATTGTACGAACCGAGTAATCTTTTCTGAGGTCCATAATACCATTCGCCATTGTTCAGATTTCCTGTTCCACCAATTTCACTCAGGCGATCGTAACGCGGAACATCGGTTGTAGTACTGAATTGAAAGTTCAATAAGTGGGAAACATGTTCATTTTGTTTGAACAATAATTTTTCCATTACATCATACTGCGTGTAACCCGTTCCCACTTGCACATTCGGGTCATCATTCTTCACCATTGAATCTCCGGTGCCTGTCCACATGGCGTAGTAATTTCTTTTTCCCCAATCACCATACATAGGATTGCGAATATTCCCCTGACGCAAATCGCCAAAGTCAGAATAACTAACCGAGGTAAGCGATGCGAATTTTTTTGTTCCGAAATTAAAATCAACATGACCAGCCATGCCTTCGTCGGCAGTAGTATATCTTCCCCATGCGCCTGCTTTGATTAATGATTTATCGCCGGAAGAAAGTTGCGGATTCCTGGTATATAAAGATATCACACCACCAAATGCATCGCTACCATACATTACTGAACCAGGACCGAAATCCAATTCAATTCTGTCGAGTGATGATGGATCGAGTGTAATTAAATTCTGCAAGTGACCTGCCCGGAAAATTGCATTGTTCATGCGCACACCATCTACTACAATTAAAACTTTGTTGGCTTCAAACCCGCGCATAACAGGACTACTTCCGCCGTATTGACTGTGCTGAACAAACACCTGTCCGCTTTGCTCAAGCACAGTTCCGTTGTTGTTCGGGTTTATGTTTTCAATTTGTTTGCTGTTGATTACTGTAATTCTATTGGGCACATCGCTTTTCTTTTCTTCGAAGCGACTGCTTGAAACCACAATTTCATCTATGCTATAACTGGTTGGATTCAATCCCACATTCCATTTCATGGTTTCCAGTTCACTTCTGGAATATGCAACTTCCTGATAACCGATACTACTGATAATTATTTTAACAACTAAAATTGAACCTGCATCCGCCTCACCTTTTTCATTTGTGATTACTGATTTTGTTCCGTCTTCTGATTTAATAGTTGCTTTATTTATTGGTTGAAGAGTAGTGATGTCAAATACTTTTATTGTTTGTGCTTGCGTAAAAGAGAAAATAGAAATGAGAATGATAAAAGAAAAAGTGCTTTTGATTACGACTGACTGTAAATTATTTATGTATTGCTGAATTGATTTCATGAATTTGTTTTTTGATTATTAAAAAATGCTATCCGCACATGCCATTGAAACTTCCTTTTGATTAAAAGGAATAATTTTTTGTTTTATAAAATTCAAACAATAAAATCAGGTGGAGAATAAAGAATGGTTTTATAACCGTCTAAAATCCTTTTTACAGATTCAGTATTAAATATTTTTTCAGATTTATTTTTTGAAATGATAAAAGAAATTATAACAGGAGGATATTCTTTGCTCAATGATTTCATAAATGATTCCAAGCCTTGTTGCCCGTTATTATTTTTTTCGTTTTCAAGCGACAACATAATTTCACTTTCTTTTTTATCGGATATACAATAAAACACCTGTTGGTCATCTTCGCCGGTTTTATAAACAACATCGAACCACTCGCCATTAATTTTTATTTCATTTTTATTTATCAGGATGGCTTCTTTGTTTTTAAATAAACTGATAGCAGTTAATTTTTCAATCGGAATATTTTTCTCCATTGTTTCACTTTGTGAATGCATATTCTGATTCCATATAAAAAAAACAATCAACCAACAAAGAGCCGACTGCAACAGAATTGTTGCTGCCATAAAAACCGAAACCGATTGAATCAATTTTTTCACTGCGCTAAATGTAATCAGTTGAAACAATTTTTCGTTGTAAGACCGTGTCGGTTTTTAAAACCCACGCGGTCTATGCAAACAATAGAAACCGGAACCTCTTTAATTAACTCCGGTGAAGTATTTTCGTTGCCGAAAAATTTAAACAGATGATGGCTGATACAAAAATTAATTACATCGGGTTAGAAGAAAAATATGGCGCGCATAATTATCATCCGCTTCCGGTGGTTCTTGACAGAGGCGAAGGTGTTTTTGTTTATGATACTGATGGCAAAAGATATTTTGATTTTCTATCAGCTTATTCAGCCGTTAATCAGGGGCACTGTCATCCACGCATTATTCAATCATTGATTGATCAGGCACAGAAACTGACTTTAACCAGTCGAGCATTTCATAATAATTTATTGGGGCAGTATGAAGAATACATAACCAGTTTATTTGGTTACGATAAAGTTTTACCAATGAACACCGGTGTGGAAGGAGTTGAAACTGCTTTGAAATTATGTCGCCGTTGGGCTTATGATGTGAAGGGAATAAAAAACAATGAAGCAAAAATTATTGTGTGCGATGGAAATTTTCACGGTCGCACTTCAACAGTTATTTCATTCAGCAGCGATCCTGATTCGAAGAAAGGATTCGGGCCATACATGCCGGGCTTCATCAATATTCCTTATAATGATTTAGCTGCTTTGGAAAATGCATTACAAGATGTGGCAGTTGCAGGATTTTTAGTTGAACCCATTCAGGGCGAAGCAGGAGTTGTGGTTCCTGATGAATGCTATATTTCAAAAGCCTTTGAGTTGTGTAAACAAAAAAATGTTTTGTTTATCGCCGATGAAATTCAAACCGGATTAGCGCGCACCGGAAAAATGCTTGCGTGCAATTACGATAATGTGCATCCCGATATTTTAATTCTCGGTAAAGCTTTAAGCGGCGGAACTCTACCGGTTTCTGCAGTTTTATGTAACGATGAAATAATGCTCACCATTAAACCGGGCGAACATGGCAGCACTTATGGGGGCAATCCGCTTGCATGCGCTGTTACAATGGCAGCGTTGGATGTTTTACAGGATGAAAAACTTTCAGAGAATTCTTTTTACCTCGGAAATATTTTAAGAACCGAGCTTAAAAAATTGAATAAAAATTTAGTAACCACCGTGCGTGGCAAAGGACTATTCAATGCCATTGTTATAAAACCACATAATGGAAAAGATGCATGGGACTTTTGTATTGAGATGATGAAAAATGGATTGCTTGCCAAACCAACTCACGGCGATATTATTCGCTTTGCTCCGCCACTTGTGATTACTGAAGAGCAATTAATGGAGTGCGTTGAAATTATTAAACGGACTGCTGAGGAGTTTTAAAGTTGATTCGTTGATTGGTTATTTGAATACAGATTTCATAATAAAAAAAGCCGCTCCGATTTATCGGAGCGGCATTCTAATTTTTAATTTCTAATTTTTAATTTATTAAGGCGGTGTAACAGGCGGTGCGCCGGTTGGTGTATCGTAAATTACATAGTCGTTATATTTTGCTTCGTCGGTATCAATCCAAATACTTTTTCCGATGTTGGTGTACTTCACCAGATTAACATACAATGCGTTTCCATTTACTGCCCGGTCTTCGGTGGCAAGGTCGCGATCCGAAACTGCATCGGCAACCAAATCAATCTGATCATCGAGCGAATTTGCATCGGCTTTTATAGCACTTAATATAGTAGTAGTTAAGCCCTGACCGGTTAAATCGGCAAGCTGCGCAGTGCCCACACGAAACACGCGCTTTGCTAATTTCACCAGTTCACTGTTGGTCATATCATTCATATTATCGAACCGGAATTTGCGATACTTGGCTTTATCGGTTCCGTACTCAACCTCCGCCATGCTGCGCACGGGTCTTATTTTAATGCGCAATGCCTCGGCGGTGGCATCCTGATTTTCAACTGCTGCTGTTACATCTGATTGCAGTTCTTCATCGGTTGGCAAATCGCCGAAGGCAGTGCTTTGCGTTACAAAATCGCTGGTGTTAGTGGCTGTTACACCGCGCAATGCCATTTCGGTAGCATCGCGGGTCATCCAGTGAGAAACTGCATCGCATTTTTGTTTGAGCACATCATTCGCTAAATTGTAAATAGCTTTTACAGATTTTTTGGTCATGGTTAATAGTTTTAATACTGCTAATAAAAA
>JAHEZG010000031.1:5239-13572 GCA_023251195.1 Chitinophagaceae bacterium
AATAAAAAATTATAATTTTAAAAATTATAATTTTTAGTTGAAATTTTTTTCGGACACTTTTTTTTTTAAAAGGGCAATTCAGAATCTTTTCAGAAAAAAAGAGAGACTTAATTGGTCGAAAACGAAAGAAGATTATTGATGAACCACAGCAGTCTTAAAACAAAAAACTGTTTGCCTGTCAAATTTTATTTTCAGGAAATGAATACCCCGGCTCCGCAAATCAAAAATGACAATTGGAATAAAAAAAATGGTTGCGAGTAAAACAAAACCTGCTGTCAGCACATCATGTGGCTCTTTCCGCATAACAAATCCGGTCGTCCGCATAACAAATCCCTCTGTCCGCATAACATTTCCCTCACAATTTTTGATAAAAACAGGGGTTGAAAGCATTTTCGAAGAAAAGGAAAGGAAATGCTGACTGGTGGATTTATATGGAAATTTTATAATTTGAAAGGAAGAAAATCAGCGCCTTGCTAACTAAACTTTTCCAAAGTTTTGAACTTTGGAAAAGTTGAAACTCGTTAAAATAATTTGATTTGGAGGGAAATAGTGGCTTATTTATTAGCAGAACTTTTCCAAAGTTTTGAACTTTGGAAAAGTTGAAGCGCCTTAAAATAATTTGATTTGGAGGGAAATTCTGCTAAAACCGATACTGAATATTGGCTTCGAAAGCACCTTGACCATTAGTTGGTAATGCAAGGGTGCTGGTTGTAATATCATAAGAAATCATTGCCTGCAATTTATTCTTCAAACAAATTCCGACTCTTGGTGAAACAGCTTCATTATAAATTATCCCGACACCAAGCAAAAATGTTTTTTTGAAAACCATATCATTAGCAAACTGTAGTTGTTGCGCAGGTCCCTGATAAATTAATAACACAGATGGAGTGGTAGAAAAAGAATTACAGACATTGATTTTATATCCTGCAGTTAAAAATTTCGCTGCATAAACTTTATTCTCATAGAATGTTTCCTTTGGTTTAAGAATATGTTTGACTGAAAAGCCGAGAAAAAAATTCTTCCAATCATATTCAAATCCTGCACTTACATCAAAAAAGGTTCTATCAATTGCCGGTGAGCCACCCCATCCGCTAAAACTTTCATCCTGATGATAAAATTCCTGTATTGCACTCGCGCCAATCCGCAGATTCATTTTTTCTGCAAGTTTGATTTTATAATTATAAGCAAGTGCTAATAGGTATCTGTGAAAATCACCTCCATTTTGATAGGTGACTATTGCACCTATCCCTGATTTTGAATGGCAAATCGGTTGGTTGTAAGAAAACATTGCATCATGATAATTTCCATGACTGGAAATGCTACCATATCGCGCTCTTCCTGAAACAGAAAAATCATGCGTGCTATCCACTCCCGCAAAAGCAGGATTATAAAAAAACTGATGCTGCGGATAATTGCTGTAATAAATATCCTGCGCCCGAAGTGTAACAGTGTAACAACTGAACAGAAAAAAAATAAGGATTGAATTCTTCATCAGCAGAAAATTTATTAAAACAAAACTAACAAACTCCTGATACTTGTATCCTGATATTAAAAATCAAAACTTCACCACCACTCTCAAATTAATCCGTCGCGCAGTTAAATAATTTGGCACTGCATAAATTGTTTGGTAGCTATCCTTCACCCACAAGTATGAAATAGTATTTGGTATGGCGAGCAGATTAAAAACTTCAAGCGAAGCCCAGATGGACGATAAATTTTTCCAAAGTTTCTGGTCGTTGTGTTTTTTCCCATCTAACAATAATGCAGAGAAACCTATATCAACTCGTCGATATGAAGGCAAACGCAAAGTATCAGCATAACGATTGTGGTCGGGCGGACCGGTTGGGAAACCTGTTCCGAATAAAAGATTCAAATGCACTTTAAAATTTTCGTGCCCGGGAACATAATCCTGAATAAATGCCCCAACGCTTAAGCGCTGATCACTTGGTCTGGACACATATCCGGGGTGAACAGTTGTGGTATCAAATTTAGTGATTTCTCCTGCTGAATTAAAAGTGGTATCCAACACATAAGTAAAATCCGATTTCAGATTTTCTTTTGTGTTGAGGTAATTTATGCTCACCCAACTTTCAACATCTTTAACCAACTGCCCGTGCAATCGCAAATCAATTCCATATGCATAACCAACCGCATCGTTATTTCCGAAGTATCGAATTCGCACATTATCCAACTCATAAGGATTCAAATCATATAAATTTTTATAGTAGGCCTCAGTAATAAACTTGAACGGGCGATCCCACATTTTAAAATTATAATCGGCACCAAGTACTGCGTGAATGCTTCGTTGTGCTTTAACATCGAGATTTAAATTTCCATTCAGGTTACGCAACTCACGATAAAATGGTGGTTGATCATATGCACCAATAGCAGCACGAAAAACAATATCAGTTGAATCCCACTTCGGGTAAAAAGAAATTTGCGCACGCGGGCTCACAATAAACTGATTGTTTACATCCCAGAAATTAAATCGCGAACCAATGTTTAGTGTAACATTTCCGCTCTTGCTTAAATCCCAGGTATCCTGCACAAACCCTGAATATCTATTGCTCTCAAGTATGTTTTTGGTTTTATAAATGTAAAAGGCATTTACATCACTAACAGAATAAGGCAAATTATATCCGGCTGAATCCACAACTCCCCATTGGTTCAGTTTATCACTGATGTATTCACGGTTGTATTTTAAACCCCATTGCACAAAATGTTTTCTTAAATCCAATGAACCTTTGTGTTCACCTGAAAAAACAGCTGCATCCAAATAATTCCGGCCCCAGTCCTGAATAGCTCCAACACCTAATGAATAAACTACCTGATTGAAATCGGCATTTCCTAAATTGGTTTGTACTTCGCCTAAAAAATATTCGGCAATTAAATCATAAGTTTCATCCTCTCTGGTATAATAAGTTGAAGCTAAAAATTTCAACTTCAGATTTTTTGTTGGCTTGAAAGAAAGCGAAGCGCCACCCATTGCTGAATTGAATTTATCAATTTCCTGACCATCAAAATACATAGTTAGCCGAACAGCGCGATTCACTAAACCAAAAGTGGTTGTTCGGTCTTGAGGCACAAACCAGTATCGGTTTCGGGAATAATTACCAAGAATTTCCAATTGAGTTTTTTCTGAAAACTGGTAAGTAATTAATGCTTGAGCATCAGTAAATGAAGGTTTGTAATCTCCTGTTGTTTCCAGTGAATTCAATATATATTGATTTGATTTCTGGCGAACACCAACAAGGTAAGTGAACCGATGATTTTTTGTTCCGCCTTCCAGATGAACATCGGCTCCTAATAAACTTGCTGAAACATTTCCTTTAAATTCCTTTGGCTTGCGATAAGTTATGTCGAGCACGCTGCTCATTTTATCGCCATATTTTGCGGCAAAGCCACCCTGAGAAAATAAAATATTTCCAACCAGATCGGAGTTTACAAAACTTAAACCTTCCTGCTGACCACTATTTACCAGAAACGGCCTGTAAATTTCAAAGTCATTAACATAAACCAGGTTCTCGTCAAAATTTCCACCACGCACAGAATATTGTGATGACAATTCATTGTTTGAGTTAACAAAGAGTTTTATAAATTTTTCAACACCATTTCCCGGTCCCGGCAATGCTTCAAAGTCCTTTGGATTAATTTCAATAATAGGCTGGTCACGGAATTCGCGCGGATGCACAACTATCGTATCAAGCGTATTAAATAGTAACATAAAGTTTAGCTCAATGTGTTGCCCGGGTTTAAGATTTACAGTTTTTTTTGATTCAATAAAACCCACATATGAAATTTTTATTTCAATGTTTTGATTTGGCGGAAGATTAAAAATATAATGGCCGCTACCATCTGTAGCAGTACCTTTTTTTAATGATGGAAAAGAGACATTGGCTCCAATAAGTGGTTCACCGCTTTCTGAAATTACTTTTCCAGATAAGGTACCATCCTGAGCAAATAAAAAATCAGTATTAAAAACAGAAATTCCAATTATCAGAAAAAAAACAAAAATATTTTTTGGCATTCGCGATTTAACGGTGGTTAACTCTTTATAGTATCAGCAACAGAAAATTTCAGTTTTGAAATGGCTTCAAGCGGATTTTTAGCCCCGAAAACAGTATTTCCGGCAACTAACACATCGGCACCAGCCCGAACCAGTTTTAAAGCATTGCTAAAATCAACACCTCCATCAATTTCAATTTTTGCATTTGAATTTCTGCTGATAATTAAATTTTTCAATCGTTCGATTTTCGAATAAGTATTTTCAATAAATTTTTGTCCCCCGAACCCAGGATTCACACTCATCAAACAAACCAGATCAATATCACAAATTATTTCATTCAACAATTCAATTGAAGTGTGGGGATTGATGGCAACTCCGGGGCGCATCCCTAAATCGCGAATGGCATTTACAGTACGGTGCAAATGTGGCGAAGCTTCAATATGTACGGTTAAAATATCTGCTCCGGCCTTTTTAAAATCATTAAGATAATTTTCAGGTTCAACAATCATGAGGTGAACATCCATTGTTTTTTTTGCAACTCGCTTCACTGCAGCAAGAACCGGAAATCCGAATGAAATATTTGGCACAAAGCGGCCATCCATTACATCGCAATGAATCCAATCGGCTTCACTTTTATTTATTAGTTCAATGCTTTCATACACATTGCCGAAATCGGCTGAAAGTATTGATGGTGCAATCAATGTATTTTTCATAACACAAAAATAAAATTAGCCATCAAGCAAATTGAAATTGTTTTCCCCAAAACAAAAAATCCCGATGGTATTTAACCATCGGGATTTAATTTAAATTTCATCCTGTTTATTTTCCTAAATATCCGCGCAATGATTTTGTATGAGATGTTTTACGAAGGCGGCGAATTGCTTTCTCCTTTATTTGACGAACACGCTCGCGGGTTAAACTGAATCGTGATCCGATTTCATCAAGATTTAAAGCCTCTTCTCCATTAATTCCAAAGTAGCAACTTACAATTGCGGCGTCACGCTGATTCATAGTTTGGAGTAATCCAGCTATGTCTTTTTTTAACGATTCATTCATCAGCACATCTTCAGCGCTTCCTTTCAAATCCTCACCTGCAAAAAAATCAATCATGGTGGCATCATCGCCTTCACCAACCGGTGCATCCATACTGATTGTTTTGCTCATACCCTTCATCATTTCATCAATATCCTTATCGGTTACATTCAGCAATTCTGCTAACTCATCTTTTGATGGTTCACGCTCGTATCGCTGTTCGAACTTCATCATCATTTTATTGATTTTGCTATATGAACCAATTTTGTTTAGCGGCAAACGAACCAATCGTGCGTTTTCAACCAATGCTCGTAAAATGGATTGACGAATCCACCAAACTGCATATGATATAAATTTAAATCCGCGGGATTCATCAAATCGTTGAGCGGCCTTTATTAAACCAATGTTTCCTTCATTAATTAAATCGGCTAGCGATAAGCCCTGATTTTGGTATTGCTTAGCAACAGAAACCACAAAACGAAGATTGGCTCTGGTCATTTCTTCCAATGCATCGGCATCGCCCATTCTTATTTTCTTAGCTAACTCAACCTCACGGTCAGCATTTATCATTGGTAATTTTGCAATGTCTGATAAGTAACGCTCCAATGAATCGTTCTCACGCTGAGTAATCTGTTGGGTAATTTTTAGTTGTCTCATATCTTTTATCTGTGTTTTTTAACGCTTTAGTACAATCTTTGTTTCAAACCATTTTTTAATCGGTCACTCTATTGGACGAAGATGTAACCTGAAATGTTGTATGAAAAGTTCCATGATTTAAATTTTTACAGTATCCTGACAAAGATTGACTACAAAACCACAAATAGAGTTTAGCAATTACTATACCTCAATATTTTCAGGTAACAAGTCCAATATTTTGGGAAATATCGATCATATGTTTTCCATTTATATTTTCACATTCCAAAATACAGAAAATGATGCCCAGAATTTCTTCAGTTGAAGAATATCATCACCAATATAAAGGTTCAATCGAATCCCCTGAAAATTTCTGGGCTGAAATTGCTGAGAATTTTTTTTGGAAAAAAAAATGGAGCAATGTTTTTTCGGGTGGATTTGAAAAAGCTGATTTCAAGTGGTTTGAAGGTGGTAAATTGAACATCTCTGAAAATTGCCTCGACCGTCACTTAGAATCTCTCGGGAATAAAACGGCAATCATTTGGGAACCAAATAATCCTTCAGAACAAAACCGGAAAATTTCTTATAAAGAATTACATGAACAAGTTTGCATGTTCAGTAATGCTCTTGATAAACTTGGAATAATAAAAGGCGACACCGTTTGTATTTATATGCCCATGATTCCTGAACTTGCTATCGCAATGCTTTCGTGTGCGCGTATTGGAGCCATTCATTCCATTGTGTTCGGAGGGTTTTCTGCACAATCAATTGCTGATAGAATTCAGGATGCAGAATGCAAGTGGATGATAACTGCTGATGGTTGTTATCGTGCTGACAAACCTTTGTACCTTAAAAAAATGGTAGATGAAGCATTAGAAAAATGCCCCTCCATTCAAAAATCAATTGTGTTTAACCGCAGCAATTTTGATTGCAACATGAAAGCCGGCAGAGATGTGTGGTGGAGCGATGTAATAAAAAATTGTTCAACAAAACATGAAGCAGCAACAATGGATTCAGAAGATCCTTTATTCATTCTATACACATCAGGTTCAACCGGAAAACCAAAAGGAGTTTTGCATACTACAGCCGGCTACATGGTTTATTCTGCTTACACTTTTTTAAATGTTTTTCAATACCAATCCGAACAAATTTATTGGTGCACTGCCGATATTGGCTGGGTTACAGGTCACAGTTATATTGTTTATGGTCCATTGTTAAATGGTGCAACAACATTATTGTACGAAGGAGTGCCGCAGTTTCCTGATTGGGGAAGGTGGTGGGAAGTAATTGATAAATACAAAGTCAATATTTTTTACACTGCACCTACTGCCATTCGTTCATTAGAAGCACAAGGGTTAAAATTTCTGGAAGGAAAATCGCTTTCCTCTCTTCGCGTTCTTGGAACGGTAGGAGAACCTATTAATGAAGAAGCATGGGAATGGTATCATAAAAATATTGGTAAAGAAAAATGCCCCATCGTTGATACCTGGTGGCAAACTGAAACCGGGGGAATATTAATTTCTTCTCTGGCAGGAATTACTCCAATGAAACCTTCTTTCGCTACGCTCCCATTACCGGGCATTGAACCGATAATTGTTGATGCGAATGGAAATGAAATAAAAGAAATAATAGCTGAAGGAAATTTATGTATTCGAAAATCATGGCCGGGACAAGCACGCACGGTGTATAAAGATCATGAACGATTTATTCAAACTTATTTCACCACCTATCCCGGAATGTATTTTACAGGTGATGGCTGCAAAAGAGATGAAGATGGTAATTATCGAATTACAGGCCGAGTTGATGATGTAATAAATGTTTCGGGCCATCGCATTGGCACTGCGGAGGTGGAGAATGCTATTAACGAGCACTTGGAGGTTTATGAAAGTGCTGTAGTAGGATTTCCACACGCAATAAAAGGGCAAGGAATTTTTGCTTTTGTTTCTTGCCAGCCACAACCAAAAGATATTATTCTGTTCAAGCAGGAAGTTTTAAATATAGTTGCAAAAATTATTGGGCCCTTTGCAAAACCTGATAGAATTGAAATTGTAAGCGGACTACCTAAAACGCGTAGCGGAAAAATAATGCGCCGCATATTGCGCAAAATTGCCGAAGGAGAATTTGAAAAAGTTGGTGATGTTACAACTCTGCTGAACCCGGAAGTGGTTGAGGAAATAAAAAACAAAGTAAAATCCGGTTAGTTTTCTGTGAGGTAGTTTTTTGCATCAGGGCCGGTTGAAAACAACAGGTCAATGGCACTTAAGTTATTTTGAAATCCAAATTTATTTTCAAAAACCTGATGATATTGCCTGGCTTTTTTATTAGAAATTACTGTCTCGGTTTCATTTACCGATGAAGCCACAATTCTGTTTTCTGTCTGAAATTCTTTATTCAACCAATTTATTAAAGTCAAACACAAATCACTGAATTGATTGTTACTATTTAAAATTATTTGTTCGAACTGGTCAAAATAATAAATAAAATAAGGCGCCTTACCATAAGCTGATTTTATCGCATTTAAATGATTTCGTTTCCATTCAACACCTGCAATTTTTAAATCGTAAATATTTGCTTTTTGATTTCGCCCGCCTGCCAATGGAACAGTTAACTGAATTATGCCATTTGAAGAGGCAATACTGCACCGGTTTGCGTGATTTTCTTT
>JAHEZG010000031.1:13582-19512 GCA_023251195.1 Chitinophagaceae bacterium
TTCAAAAACTTAATTGTTTTTTTTGCACCGGCAGCGGCAAACCAATTTATTGATGGGAGGTATTTCACAGGCATAACAATAACCTCTTGGTTTATCATAAAATTGTCAGATTGAATCAACTTTTTTTTGTTCGTGGCCCAAATTCGTAAATTTATTCCGTGATAAAAAAACTGCTAACCATCCTGCTAATCATTTCGTGGTTTAAAAGTGCCGGTTCCAACATACAGGCCACCATGAGAAATTGTGTTTTTCATTCTGTGGCTGATACCTCGTTTATAGAAACTCAATTAACCATTGAATCCAAAAACTTAAAATTTATTTATAACGAACAAAAAAAATGGCAGGCAACTGTACAGGTAACAGTGCTTTACTTAAAAGACAGTGTTGTTGTAAAGCATTTAAAATACCTTTTGTTCAGTGAATTAATTGATGACACATTAAGCATAAAATATAATCTGGCCGATTTAAAAAGAGTGAGTTTACCAAACGGAAACTATTCAATTGAAATCTATTTGCAGGATTATAACCAGCAACAATCTACCGGATTTTTGGCGGAAGAAATAAAAATCAATTACCAAAAGGACAGCCTTTCAATTTCTGACATCGAACTGGTGGAATCATACAATGAATCAAAAACGAAATCCATTTATACAAAAAACGGATTTGATATTTTGCCATATACAATTCAATATTATCCAACAGCTCTTTCAAAGCTTACTTTTTATGCTGAAATTTATAATTCTGATTTTTATTTTAAACAAGATAATTTTTTAACCTCCATATACATTCGTGAGAGCCTGAGCGGCAAGGCACTTGAGAATTTTATTTTTAATTCAAAACAAACTCCAGCTTCAACCACTGTTTTATTCTCGTCATTTAATATTTCAAAATTACCAACCGGTAATTATTTTTTGACCATTGAAATCAGGAATAAAAAAAATGAACAGGTAGCAGATCGAAATTTATTTTTTATCAGAACCAATACGGCTATAGTTTTTAATCCTCAATTTCTGGATAGTTTAAAAGTGGCTGCTGAATTTGAAAATAAATTGACCGACGATTCACTAAATTTTTTTATACAAAGTTTAAATCCGATCGCCAGCAATGATGAACACAATTATATCAGCTACTTAAAAAAGTCAACTGATTATTCAGTCATGCGTGCCTTCATTTATAAATTCTGGTTGCAACGAAATGTCATAAATCCTTATGGCGAATGGGAAATTTATAAATCAAGCGTATATGCTGTAGAAAATAATTTCAAAACACAAATAAGCCACGGTTACGAAACCGACCGTGGAATTATTTATTTGAAATACGGTGCACCTGATCAGATAAATAAAAGCGAACATGAACCCGGAACTTATCCTTATGAAATATGGCATTACTATTTTATTTCACCCAATCAATCCAATGTTCACTTTATTTTTTACAATTCAGATCTTGTAACAAATAATTATAAACTGATTCACTCCGATGCAATTGGTGAAATAAAAAACCCAAGGTGGAAATTTATGTTAAATGATGCGTTTAAAAATAAAAAGGGCGTGACCAATACAGATGTAACGGAGTTTCCTGATTCATGGGGTTCACATGCCGATGAATTTATGAAGTAACATTCAACTTCAATTTTATATTTAGCCATTGATAATTCGTTAAATGAACCAACCGGATGCTGCTGTTATAATTTTATGTTGGAACGGAAAAACATTTCTGGAAAATTTTCTTCCTTCGGTTGTTGAACACACACCGCTTTCGCTGGCCAGAATAATTATAGCCGATAACGGAAGCTCAGATAATTCAGAAGAGATTGTAAAAAAATTTGCAGGGGTGGAATGGCTGCCACTTAATAAAAATTTTGGTTTTGCCGAAGGGTATAATCAGGCAATAAAAAAAACCAACGCAAAGTGGATTGTGCTGCTTAATCAAGATGTTGAAGTTTCTGAAGGATGGTTGAATACATTATTAAACTTTGCTGATTTACATCCTGACTTGGGTGCATGCCAGCCAAAAATTCTATCGTTAAACCGACGCACTCATTTTGAATATGCCGGAGCCGCCGGGGGATTCATTGACAAATACGGATACCCTTTTTGCCGGGGAAGAATATTTGATTCCATTGAAGAAGACAATGGCCAATACAATAATCCAATCGAAATAGCTTGGGCAAGTGGTGCGTGCATGATGGTTAGCCGGCAAGCCTATTTGCAAGCAAGTGGTCTTGATCCTGATTTTTTTGCCCATATGGAAGAAATTGATTTATGCTGGAGACTAAAATCAAGTGGTTCTCAAATCTGGTATGTACCTGATTCAATTGTGTATCACCTCGGGGGTGGCAGTTTACCACAGGGAAATCCACTAAAAGTTTATTTGAATTTCAGAAATGGCTTATTGATGTTGTATAAAAATCTTCCGAAATCAAAGCGTTTCCGAATACTTTTTATCCGTTTATTAATCGATCACATTGCAGCCTATCGGTCATTATTTACAGGCCACTTAAAAGATTTTAAAGCAATTGCCAATGCGCACTTTCATTTTCTTTTTAAATCAGGCGAGTGGAAAAAAAAACAACTGCAACCTGCTAATCAACCCGACTATACTAAGTTCCCCGGATTTTACAATGGAAGTATTGTTTGGAAATATTTTATCAGAAAGAAAAAAAAATTCGACGAGCTGGATTCGCATCACAAATGATTAGTTGATTTTTCTATTGTGTAAAAAATTTCAACCGAATAATTTAAAATTCTGAAATTACTATTGGGAAAGTTATCGTTGTAACGCGGCAATTTCCTCTAATAGTTTCACCTTTAATTTATCGCCTGTTGTCATTATTCGTTTTTTAATACTTTCAGGGTGTTCGCGTGTTTGGTCGGCGGTTTGTTTGCAATAATCATCGAGCATAGCCATGGTGACGCAATAGTTCTGAATAATTTTATTTGTCAGAAACAAAGTTGTTTTGGTTGAGTCCATTGTTTTTTATTCAAAAGTAAATGATGAAATTTTTACAGCAATAAAATAATTTAGTGCATGCACTCAAAATTCAAAAAATCGGTATTCAGAAATTTCAACTCCTACTCTCTTGCCGAAACAGCAACAAAATATTTCCGCCACCGAATTACCAGTTCCTTCATATCATCTGGCAATTCAGATTCAAAAAAAATAGGTTTTAAAGTAGTGGGATGTATAAAACCAAGCGATGCTGCATGAAGAGCCTGACGCGGACACACTTCAAAACAATTATCGACAAATTGTTTGTATTTTTTATAAATAGTACCCTTCACAATTTTATTTCCACCATAGGTTTCATCATAAAATAACGGATGACCAATTGACTTCATGTGCACCCTAATCTGGTGAGTGCGCCCGGTTTCCAATTTACACTCAATTAAAGTGGTGTAATGAAATCGCTCGAGTACTTTATAATGAGTAATGGCATCTTTACCATGATCGCCTTCCGGAAAAATATCCATCTTTTTTCGGTCCTTCAGGTTGCGGCCAATGTGACCTGTTACCGTACCTTCCTCTTCCTTAAAATCACCCCAAACCAATGCTATGTATTTTCTGTCAATTGTGTGATCAGCAAATTGCTTGGCCAAAAAGTTTAATGCAAATTCATTTTTAGCAACTACGAGCAATCCACTTGTATCCTTATCAATGCGATGAACCAAACCGGGGCGAACTTCATTTCCAAGTGCCGATGGCAATTGATTGAAATGATAAAGTAATCCATTAACCAATGTGCCTGATGAATTTCCCACTCCGGGATGAACAACTAATCCGGGAGATTTATTTACAATTGCAATATCATCGTCTTCATAAATAAAATTCAGCGGAATGTTTTCGGCAATTACATCGTACTCTGTTTTTGGTTCAGGCATCATGATGGTTATTACATCATCGGGCCTGACACGGTAATTTGAATTAACCGAATCACCATTTACCAATATTCCACCACTATCGGCGGCGCGTTGAATGCGGCTTCTGCTGACTTTAACAATGCGATTAAATAAAAATTTATCAATGCGCAAAGGAGTTTGCCCCTTATCCACCACAATTCGATGATGTTCATACAACCCATCTTCGGCTTCTTCTGTTACTTCTTCTGTTACTTCGCCTTCGTTCATTGCCCGCGAAAATAGTTTAGTTAAAGTAAAGTGTAACGATGGACAACCTTGAGTGCTGCAATTTTTAATTTCAAATTTCAGTTTGGTTTATATATCACCGTTTTTATTTATAGCAATCGTTATCATCAAAAGAAAAAAAATAATTTCGCTCAAGCCTGGGAATTTTCAGTATATCACAATTTTAAAAATTAAACTGAATAGTTTATACAAACTATTAATGCCTCCATTTCAACTGTTATTTTAGCGCCCGATAAATAAAAAAATGGAACTTGGAAAAACATATAGCCCTGCTGAGGTTGAAAGCAAGTGGTATGAACAATGGATTGAAAATAAATTGTTCGAATCAAAACCTGATTCGCGGAAAGCCTACACCGTTGTAATCCCTCCGCCCAATGTTACAGGAATTTTGCACATGGGGCACCTGCTTAATAATTCAGTACAAGATATTTTTATCCGCAGGGCACGCATGCAAGGGTTTAATGCAGTTTGGGTTCCCGGCACCGACCATGCATCAATAGCTACAGAAGCAAAGGTTGTAAACTATTTAAAAGAGCAGGGTATTGATAAAAAGAAACTTAGCCGTGAAGAATTTTTGAAATATGCGTGGGAATGGAAAGAAAAATACGGTGGAATTATTTTAACTCAATTGCGCAAGATGGGGTGTTCATGTGATTGGAACCGCACCGCTTTCACCATGGACCCTAATTATTACAAGGCGGTTATTCAAGTGTTCATTGAATTGTATGAGAAAGGAAACATTTACCGTGGAGTGAAAATGATTAACTGGGACCCAAAAGCAAAAACCGCATTAAGTGATGAAGAAGTAATTCATAAAGAAGTTCGAAGTAAACTTTATTATGTAAAATATAAACTGGAAGGAAGCGAAGAATTTATAACTGTTGCAACCACGCGGCCTGAAACTATTTTAGGAGATACAGCAGTGTGTGTGCATCCGAATGACCCAAGATATTCTCACCTGCGTGAAAAGTTTTGTTTTGTTCCACTCATCAATCGTCGCATTCCGATTATTTATGACGATTACATCGATATTGAATTCGGAACCGGTGCTTTGAAAGTAACGCCTGCACACGATCTGAACGATTACAATCTCGGAATCAAACATCACCTCGAAGTGATTGATGTGTTGAACGATGATGGAACGATGAGTGCTGCTGCACAGATTTATATTGGTGAAGATCGCTTTGCAGTTCGGAAAAAAATTGCAATAGAATTAGATGAAAAAGGTTTTCTTGCAAAGACTGAAGAGATAACCAATACAAATGGATTCAGTGAACGAACAGATGCAGTAATTGAACCCCGCTTATCAATGCAATGGTGGTGCAACATGACCGACATGGCAAAACCAGCTTTGGAGAAAGTAATGAACGATGAAATAAAATTTCATCCGGCGAAATTCAAAAACACTTATCGGCACTGGATGGAAAACATTAAAGATTGGTGTATTAGTCGCCAGCTGATGTGGGGCCATCGCATACCGGCATGGTATGATGCTAAAGGAAATTTTGTGGTTGCAGAAAATGAAATCGAAGCACTAAAACTTTATAAAGAAAAATTCCTAAAACAAGAAACTACAAACCCGAAAACCGAAACTATTTCTCTTAGACAAGATGAAGATGTTTTAGATACTTGGTTCAGCAGTTGGTTGTGGCCATTCGAAGTTTTTAACTGGAATGCAGAACCCGATAATGCTGAACTGAAATATTATTATCCAACAAAAACTTTGGTAACTGCTCCCGAAATTATTTTCTTCTGGGTGGCACGAATGATTATGGCAGGATTGGAATT
>JAHEZG010000301.1 GCA_023251195.1 Chitinophagaceae bacterium
TAAGCGCCTGTTGTATCATTTTGCCAGATAAAAAATGTAGCTGTGTGTGATTTAAATGCATTCACATTTAAGCCAACAGCAAGCCCGTCAATTTTTTTGAAACGATAACGGGTGCTCACATTCACCCGACCGCGCTCAGTATATTCTCCCTCGCGAAAACCTGATTCGTTAAAAACATTTCCACCAAAACTTAAATCGAACTGACCAAACTTTTGACTGTGATTAAAATAACCGCCTGAATAATACGGTTGTTTGTTTCCCCACCAGATTAATTCTTTTCGTTTCGGATTCTGATACATTCCCTGGTAAAAATTGATTTGAGTTTTCGGAACAGAAGTAGGGTAGTTGGTGCGGATATTTATTACACCATTCAAAGCTGATGAACCATACAAACTTGATGCTGCACCCTTAATAATTTCTACCTGATCTAAATTTTCAAGGGGCAAAAAATCCCACTTCACATCACCTGCATCAGCAGCTAATTGAGGCACATCATCCACTAATACCAGCACACGACTACCGGCTCCATAGCTGTAACCACTGCCACCGCGAATGTTTGCTTGCCCATCAATAATATTTACACCCGGAGCTTTATTAATGGCTTCGCGCATATCAACCGAATTGGTGTTCTCAATGAACGATGGTTTTATTACTTCCATGCTCACTGTTTCTTCCGAAATCTTTTTTTCGTAACGGCTCGAACTCACCACAATGGTTCCCAATTCTTTTGCGTTAGTAAGCAATTGAATATTTAATTTAATGGTATCGCCAGATTTTATCACGACTTGTTTTTCAATAACATCATAACCGACAAACGAAAATTTTATGGTTTGATTTCCGGAAGCGAGTGTAAGTAAATAATTTCCTGCATCATCACTGATGGTTCCCATTGCACCCGAAGAAACTGTTACACCAATCAATGCTTCATCATTTGAAGCATCAGTTATTGTTCCACGAATGCTACCGGTTTGAGCAAAAAGATTGGTTGAAACAAAGAGTAAAAAAATTGTGAGAGATTTTTTCATTCAGAAATTATTTATCGGGAATGAAAATAACTTGCTGAGTCAATTTCGCAAATGGGAGGAATGAAATTGAATGAACAATTATAATTTGGCACATAACTATTACCTCTGTGTTTACAACGATGTATGGTTTACCGAGCTGAAAAGAAAACCAGATTGAAATTATATAACCGAAAAAGAAAAATCTTATTGGTCTATCAATTCAACCACTGCATAAATTATATTTTAAAACATCAATTTACTGGCAACTCTATTCCCTTTTTAATAATAAAATAACCCCTTGATTTTCTGATACTAGAATTAAAGATTCGCCGGCCTGAATCACTTTAAATGTTTGTGAGATGCCTTTGTATTTAAATTTTAACACTTTTAATTTCAAATCGTATTTGTAACTGAAATATTTTTTTTCATTACCCCTCATATCAGGAAAGTATAGCGAATCATTAACAAAATACATTCGGAATTGTTTTAGTTGCTTTTCTGCATTTCTGAAATCATCGCAAATTCCGCAAACAAAATCTGCTTTAAATTCCGGATGATACTCAAGACCGCAATTTGCATTCCACCTGCCACCAATCTCTCCAACCTGTGCATTGGCATAATTGAAAAACCAAAGTTGCATTAAGATAAAAATCAGAGCTTTTTTTTTCATGCAGTTATTTTACAATTTTTCCCATTAACAGATAACACATTTCATTTTGTTCTTTCAATATATAATCGTTACCTGCTGTTATTATGCTGAACAAATAATAATTTCCTTCTAAAGTAAACTGCATTTGTTTTTCATGTATAAAATGAATAAAAGGAATGGTAGTGCCGGAGGTTCCTCCGTACTTACTAAAAGTTACAGTTGATGCAATGGTATCGAAGCGCATTATAAACTGATTCTTATATTTTGGCAAATCAGATTTTTGTAAATCACAAATGGTGCAGGAAAGAACTGAGGTGTCAGCCAAAATTGTTTCTGTTCCGCAAGAAATTTTCCATGATCCCTGCAAATATATTTTTTGCGCGGATAGTAGGTCAGGAAAACAAAACATGAAAACTAAAAATGACAAACTCAACTTCATTGCATTTACTATTTAATTTTTTAATGGTGAAAAATATTCGTGTACTGCATATTGCGAACGAATGAGTGCTTCGCCTTCTGCTCCTTCTACAAATTTGTTCTTCTGTTTTTTGTCAATGATTCTTGCCTTCACATTATCGCGCAATTGCAATTGCAGAATTTCGGATAATTGTTTGCGATGGTTTGCATCCTGAATGGGTAACAAAAATTCCATTCGGCGATCTAAGTTGCGGGTCATTAAATCGGAGCTGGTGATATAAATATTTTCAGTTTCACTGTAACGAAAAGAAAAAATACGCGCGTGTTCGAGCAAACTATCTACAATGCTGATGATGCGGATATTTTCTTTTGGCTTCATGCAACAAATGGTGCGAACAATAATTTCTACCTGCACTCCGGCTTCAGCCGCTTCGTATAGTTGTGGAATAATTTTTTCGTCTTCGAGATTATTTACTTTAATAATTATTTTGGCAGGAAGATTTTTATTTACAGCTTCAATGCACTTGCTCACTTCATTCGCAAAAACAGTTCTGAAATTTCCGGGAGAAAAACCAACTGTTTCAGGATGAAATTTTTTAGCAGTTGTTAGTTGAAGGGTTGAAAAGAAATCAGCCACATCCTGCGTGATAATTTTTTTGGATGTAAGGATGGCAATGTCGGTGTACTTGTCTGCTGTTTTTTCATTTAGATTTCCCGTGTTGAACAGCGCAGTTCTTTTTATTGATCCGTCAATTTCCTCTTCAATCAGAATTGTTTTTGCATGAATTTTTAATTCAGGAAAATTGCGATCCACTTTCACACCGCTTGATTCTAATTTTTGCGCGAGCAGAATATTGTCTGCTTCACTTTCACTCGCTTTCACTTCGAGAAAAGCAAAAACAGTTTTCCCGTTTGCAGCAGCGGCAATTAATTGCTCAGCTATTAAGGAAGGATGAGCAGTACGATAGAGTGTGATAAAAATTCGCTTCACACTTTCTTTCGAAGCTGCTTCTTTCAGCAATCGAATTACCATATCAAACGAGTGATAAGGAAAATAAAGCAAATGATCTTTTTCGTTCACTGCATCAATAATGGAAACTGCTTGGTCAAGCGGATGCGCACACAAACTCATTGCGGGTTCTTTCAATTCATCCGGCAATAATTTTCTGAGAGAACTAAAATCACTGAGGGATAAATAAGAATTCTTTTTTGCGATAGCCAGCTTGTTGCCATTTGTTTTCTGTAACAGTGTATCAATTATTTCTTTCGAAACTCCTGCTTCAAACAAAAAATAATTGTTGATTGTGCGATTGCTCTTGTTCCAGTCTTTTGAAATGCCCGGCTCTTCATCAGGAGCATAAAATTCATTTCCTGAAATCATTTCAAAGAAATAATTCTTCGGAATTTCATGTCCGGGAAATATTTCATCAAGATAAAACCGAAGCACTTCTTCTGCCATCACAAAAATCTTTTTAGTTTCAGTAGAAGGAATTTCAACAAACCGATCTTTTCCATTGATGGGGATTTCAATAATTACCTGACCTTTCTCTTCATGAAAAATCAATTGCACAAAAAGATAGAGGCGATCTTTTACGAAAGTCAACAACTCATTTTCTTCAGTAATAAATTTGGGGTGAATAAATGGTTTCATTTTCAACCGAAACCATTCGCTCAGGTATTTCAGTTGTATTTCATCCAACTCATCCATCTTCGAAATGCAAACATTGGATTGTTGCAGCGAATGGAAAATTTCAGTAAGTATTTCGCCGCACTTTGAAAATTGTTTTGAAATATTTTTTTTCAATTTATCAATTTTCTCTGCATCCTGATTAACTGTTGAATTCAATTGCAGAAAATAGCGTTCACGGATAAAGACTTGCAGGTTTGCGGCGGCTATTGAAATAAATTTCAACCGTTCAGCCGGACAGTTTTTTTCATATTCTGCTTCCTGCAAAACACGACGGTTGTAAGAGAGCCAGCTATAATCGCGATCGAAAAATTTCATTGCTTGGTAAAGTTAATCATCACCCGCGCGATATTTTTTTGGGAATTCATACAATGAAAGTTGCTTATCGCTTTGCTCCACTTCACTCCAGTTGTTACAGTCAATATTGATTCCGACAATGCAACAAGTAGGCATTGATGGAATTTTATTTCGCGTGAAATGATTCGCGAGTTCGTGAAAAGTTGGATTGTGGCTGAACAGAAATACTGTTTCTGCATCTGTATCAATTTCAGCAATGAACGAAAGTATTAATTCAGCATTGAAAGAATACAAAACCGGATCAATCAAAATTGCATCAGCAGAATAATTTAATGCCTTCGAAAAAATCTTTGCTGTTTCTAATGCGCGCAAAGCAGGACTGCTGAAAATCAAATCAGGTTTTATTTCTATCTGATGAATAATTTTTGCCATCATCGCTGCATCGCTCAGTCCGCGATTGTTCAGCGGTCGATCAATGTCCTTCATCTTTAAATCATCATGACTTGATTTTGCGTGGCGGATGAGAAATAGTTTTTTCATAGTGAATAGTCAATAGTGAATGGTCAATTTATTGCGAAATATTTTTTTCATTATCAAATCTTCAAGTTACCAAATCATCAAATCAAGATTTCATTCCTTTTTCAAAACAATGCCGACACCGAGGTTCATAGTGATCTTTCTCTCCCAGCAAAACTGTTGCATCGTATTTCGATTTCCGGAAAGAGTAGGAGGCAAGGTTTCCGCAAATCATACAAATGGCGTGAACCTTTGTAATGTATTCGG
>JAHEZG010000302.1 GCA_023251195.1 Chitinophagaceae bacterium
TCAGCTAAAGCATTTGCTCCACTCACAATTTCATTTAACTCAGTAGTGATCGCTGCCTGGCGAGCGCGGTTATAAGTGATACGCAAATCTTTCAGCATTTCGTTTGCATTTTCTGATGCTTTATCCATTGCGGTCATTCTTGCTCCGTGCTCTGATGCATTGCTGTCGAGCAATACTTTAAAGAATTGTGTATTTAATATTTTAGGAATGAGGTAAGTCAGAATTTCTTCCTTGCCTGGTTCGAATATGAAATCTTTGTTGGTCTTTTTTCCTGCTATCGGTTTCACTTTTGCAACCGGAAGAAATGCTTCTTCAGTAAAAATTTGTGTTGCCGCATTTTTAAACTGACTGTAAAAAATTTCAATCTTGTCGTAAGTCTTATCGGAATATTTATCCATTAAGAATTTACTAACCTTCGATGCCTGTTCAAAATTCAATGTGCTGAATAGCTGGTAGAAATCTGAATTCACATTGTAATTCAACCGGCGGAAATATTCATTTGCTTTTTTTCCGATTGGAAGAATAGTGAGTTTACCTGCTTCTTTCTGAACTGAATATTTTTCAGCAATTGCTTTTCGGGCAACCTTAATAATGTTTGAATTGAAACCACCGCACAATCCTCTGTCGGATGTAACAACAACCAACAATACATTTTTGATTTCTCGATCTTTTGCAAAGTCAATACTTAAATCACCTGACGAACCCGAAACAATATTTGAAAGCATATCATTCAGTTTATTTGAGTAAGGTCTCATCTGAACAATACGGTCTTGAGCACGACGCAACTTTGCAGCACTCACCATTTTCATGGCTTTGGTAATCTGCTGTGTATTGGTGACAGACTTAATTCTGTTTCGAACTTCTTTTAAGTTGGCTCCCATTTTCTACTTGTAATATCTTACTTCAACTTCTTTTGCTACAGTTTTCAAAACACTTGTTTCAGCATCTCCGATAATTCCATTGCGAAGGTTATCTAAAATATTCTTGTGTTTCGCTTCCAATACATTTAACAAATCAGCTTCAAATTCTTTCACCCGTGCAACCGGAATGTTTTGCAACAAACCATTTGTTCCCAAATAAATAATGGCAACTTGTTTTTCAACTGATAGTGGTGAGAATTGTTTTTGTTTTAACACTTCCACATTGCGCGCTCCTTTGTCCAATACATTTTTTGTAGCCGCATCCAAATCAGAACCGAATTTTGAGAAAGCTTCCAACTCACGATACTGCGCCTGATCCAATTTTAAAGTACCGGCAACTTTTTTCATTGATTTAATCTGTGCATTACCACCCACACGAGAAACAGAAATACCCACATTGATTGCGGGACGAATACCTGCATTAAACAGATTTGATTCCAAAAATATTTGTCCGTCGGTAATAGAAATAACATTGGTAGGAATGTAAGCACTCACATCACCAGCTTGTGTTTCAATAATCGGAAGAGCCGTTAATGAACCACCTCCTTTTACCAAGTGACGAATGCTTTCAGGTAAGTCGTTCATCTGTTTAGCAATACTATCATTACTGTTCACTTTCGCGGCACGCTCTAATAAACGGGAGTGTAAGTAAAACACATCACCCGGATAAGCCTCACGACCCGGAGGACGACGAAGCAACAAAGAAACCTCGCGATACGAAACCGCTTGCTTCGATAAATCATCATAAATAATTAATGCGGGGCGACCAGTATCACGGAAAAATTCTCCGATGGAACATCCGGCAAATGGCGCAAAGAATTGTAATGGTGCAGGGTCAGAAGCGGAGGCTGTAACAATAGTAGTGTAAGCCATTGCTCCATGTTCTTCCAATGTTTTTGCAACAGTTGCAACAGTTGAATTCTTTTGACCTGATGCAACATAAATGCAATATACAGGCTGACCTTTATCGTAAAATTCTTTTTGATTGATAATGGTATCAAGTGCTATGGCAGTCTTTCCTGTTTGACGGTCTCCAATAATCAACTCCCGTTGACCACGGCCAATCGGAATCATTGCATCAATGGCTTTGATACCGGTTTGCAAAGGTTCCTTTACCGGCTCACGATAAATTACACCCGGAGCTTTGCGTTCCAAAGGCATTTCATACAACTCACCCTTGATTGGGCCTTTACCATCAATTGGATGACCGAGTGTATTTACTACGCGACCAACCATTCCTTCGCCCACCATAATGGAGGCGATTTTTCCGGTACGGCGCACAGTATCACCTTCTTTAATTTTATCGCTTGAACCCATTAACACCGCACCCACATTATCCTCTTCAAGGTTTAACACGATAGCTTTTATGCCATCTTCAAATTCAATCAACTCACCTGCGCGTGCTTTTGTTAAGCCATAGATGCGCGCAATACCGTCGCCCACCTGCAAAACGGTTCCCACTTCTTCCAGTTCAGCAGCAGATTTAAAATTTGAAAGCTGCTGGCGGAGTATCGCGGATATTTCATCAGGTTTTACTTCTGCCATGTTTAGTATTTTTTAATGTATGAATTATCTAAGAAATTATCGTCTATTACTTCTAATGCGCGCGCTATGCTGGTGTCGAACATTTTATCACCGTACTGCAACACAAATCCGCCAATTAATTTTTCGTCAACCTTGGTTTTAAATTCAACATTCGATACCGATGAATCTGTTTTTAACAATTCAAGTATGTTGGTTAAAATATAATTGTCAACCGGAACAGGGGTAGTAACAGTTACTACAGTGATACCTTTCTTTCTATTGTACTGCGCAATAAACTCTACTGCAAACTCAGGTAAAAATTCTTCGCGTCGTTTACTTATAACTAATTTGAAAAATTCTTTGGTGATGGTATTGAATCGTGAACCGAAAATCTGGTCAACAATTTTCTGTTTTTTATCAGTATGAATTACAGGATTTCTTAATAGCAATAATAACTCGCGAACATTTTTCAGCACTTCGTTAAAATAACTCACATCATTAAAAACCTCTGTCAATTGATTTTTCTCAATGGCTAAATCAAGAAGAGATTTTGCATAACGCGCCGATAAACGATACGATGACATTTGCTTAGTTCAGTTTTGATTGTTCAATCAATGTGTTGATATACTTCACCTGTTCATCCTTGCTGTTCAATTCACGACGAAGGATTTTTTCAGAAACTTCCAGCACCAAATTTCCTGCAGCATTTTTTACTTCAATGATTGCGGCCATTTTCTGATTGTCAATTTCACGCTTTGCTTCTTCAATCATTTTTGCTCCTTCTGATTTTGCTTTGTCGCGTGCTTCACCAATAATGGCATCCTTCATATCCTTTGCTTCTTTCAAAATCAAACTGCGCTCCTGCCGTGCTTCGTTCAACAATGCTTCGTGCTGACTTTTCATTGCTGCCATTTCCAACTTGGTTTTCTCAGCAGTGTTTAATGCTTCAGCAATTGTTTTTTCACGGTCGTTCAATCCTTTCAGAATTGGTTTCCATGCAAACTTTGTCAATATAAAAATCAACGACAACAAAATAATTGTTGTCCAGATGATGAGGCCGAGTTCGGGTTTTAAGAGTTCCATTTTCTGTTCAAAAATTTAAAATCAAAAATCAAAATTGTTCAAATCAAAAAAACTGCTTCCTCCACCAACCGTGTTGGAAGCAGTTTAATTTTTTGTTTAGAGAAACAGAACGAGTACGCAAACAACCACAGCAAACAATGCAACTCCTTCCACCAAAGCGGCAGTAAGAATCATGTTTGCGCGGATGTCACCCATCGCTTCCGGTTGGCGGGCAATTGACTCAAGCGCGCTTGAACCAATTAATCCAACACCGATACCTGCACCGATTGCAGCGAGTCCTGCACCGATACCTGCTCCCATCTGTGCGAAGCCATCAATGGCTAAAAACAGAATGCTTAACAAGTGAACCATAATTGAAATTGATTTATGAAAGTGAAAAAATTATTAATGATGTTCTTCTGCTGCGTGTTCGTCATGATCATGGCCACCTGCAATTGCTTCGGAAATGAAAACGGACGACAACATGGTAAAAATGTAAGCCTGCAAGGCACACACTAACATTTCCAACAAGTAAATGAAAGTGCTGAATGCAATGGAGAAAATGGAAATTCCTCCACCTGCTATCGGGCTCATCTGACCAAAAATGAAAATCATGGACAAAAAGCTGAGCACGATTAAGTGACCTGCGGTCATGTTTGCAAACAATCGAATGAGCAAAGCAAATGGCTTAGTTATTATTCCAAGAATTTCAACCGGAACCAAAATCAATTTTACGCCGAAAGGAATTCCGGGAGGATTGAGAATGTGCATCCAATAATGCTTACGCGAACCGGTGAGAATTAAAATGAAAGTAAAAAGTGCGAGAGTAGTTGTTACCGCAATGTTTCCTGTAACATTGGCACCGCCGGGCAATAAGCCAAGCATGTTGTTTATCCAGATGAAAAAGAAAACAGTTAGTAAGTAGGGTAAGTATTTATCAGTCTTTTTTCCAAGGAAAGGTTTTGCTGCTTCATCGCGAACAAATGAAACCAATACTTCCATTAAATTTTGTAACCCAGTTGGTGCCTGATTTGGTCGAGAACCATATCCTTTTGCCGCGCTTCTGAATAACCAGATTAAAAGAATGCTGCTGATCATCATGGCAAATACATTCTTGGTAATACTTAAATCGTAAAATCCCTCGCCATCGCTGCGGCCAATGTGGTGTTCAGCATTTAAACTATAACCTTCAACTGCACCGTGATGTAATTTATTGAAAAGGAAAAAACTGAATCCATTTACATCATTATACAATATGCATGGAAGAGGAAGCGCTACATCTTTATAACCTTCACCACTCGGATAACTGAAAAAATG
>JAHEZG010000303.1 GCA_023251195.1 Chitinophagaceae bacterium
TTTCTCTATATGGAATTTTTGTTTTCTCAAATTCAATTGAGAGTTTGTAAATATTTTCTAATCTCCACTTTGTGGCAGCCAAATGCAATTCGCCCTGCGCACCTAAAATAATTTGCCGCAGTTCTCTCGAATATTCAATAGTGAGTGTTGGATCTTCACGATGAATCTCCTGCAATACTTCTCCTAATTTTTCATCATCATGTTTATTCAAAGCAACTATTGCTACCTGAATTCTTGTTGATGGAAAATCAATTGGTTTAATGGCAACATCAAAACCTTTTGCATGAAGCGTTTGATTGGTTTGTGTATTTTTTAATTTCAATGTTGCGCCAATATCCCCTGCAGAAAGTTTGTTGATGGTGTTTCTGTTTTTACCATCCATTATAAACAGTTGATTAATTCGTTCCACTGTTCCGTTCGCTTCATTGTATAATTCTGTTCCAACAGAAACTTCACCACTCACTACTTTAAATAATGTAAGATTTCCAAGATGAGGTTCTACCAATGATTTAAAAGTGAACAATGCAGTTGGTTTAGTTGCATCGCACGAAATTGATTTTCCATCAGCAGTTTTTTCAGCAGGCATTTCTACAGCCGATGGAACCACATTGTCGATGAAGCCCATCATGCGGCCACTGCCTATGTCATTTTTTGCAGATAAACAAAACACAGGAAATAAATCATGCTTCATCATGCCTTTCTTAATCCCTAATCGCAATTCATCTTCATCCAAGGTTCCTTTCTCGAAATACAACTCCATTAATTTCTCATCGTTCTCTGCAGCTTTTTCTACTAATACATTATGAAGTTCAG
This sequence comes from Chitinophagaceae bacterium, assembly GCA_023251195.1. Taxonomy (GTDB): domain Bacteria; phylum Bacteroidota; class Bacteroidia; order Chitinophagales; family UBA10324; genus UBA10324. The sequence goes on from JAHEZG010000303.1 coordinate 814, forward strand.
TTGCTTTTTCCTTTTCGGCATCAGGTATCGGAAGTTTTTCAGGCTTACCACCAGTTAAAGGAAATTTATAGAGCACCATTTTTAACAAGTCAATAATTGAATCAAAATCTTTTCCTGTGTTTAATGGATACTGCATCAAGACCAACTTTGAACCGAATCTTTTTTTTGCTGAGTCTATTGATTCATCCCAATTAGCTTTTTCATGATCGAGTTGATTCATCGCAAACATCATGGGCTTATTAAAATCTTCAGCATAATTCCAAATCAGTTCAGTTCCTACTTCAACTCCATGTTGGGCATTTAATATCATAACTCCAGTGTCAGCCACACGCAAGGCAGAAATTACTTCACCAATAAAATCATCTAATCCGGGGGTATCAATAATGTTAATTTTAAAATCGCGCCACTCGGTATGCATCAGAGTAGCATACACCGAATTACCTCTGGCCACTTCAATGTCGTGATAATCCGATACAGTAGTACCTTCTTCAACCGACCCACGCCGGTTTATTAATCGGGCTTCAAACATCATTGTTTCGGCAAGTGTGGTCTTACCGCTTTTCGTTGCACCCAAGAGCACTATGTTCTTGATGTGCTTGTCATCGTAAACTTTCATAGGCTAAAAAATTAAAAAGTGAGTTTTGGTTTTCTGAAAAGTAAGTAAAATATTATTATGCCCAAAGAATTTAACTCATAATATTTTCGAACAAAGGGTTTTTTAAAATTGATTAAAACAACAGCTGTACTTCTAAACCTGTAAGCTCTTTTCGTCATAGGCAATTCTGAAATTTATTTTTATAAAATTCCTTATTGATATTTACGCCAATGAAAACAATCAGTGAATTACAGGGAATATTCAATCGCTATTTATCAAATCAATTTTTTGAAAAACAACCGAAAGAATTATACGAACCATTTCAATACATACTTTCATTGGGCGGCAAGCGTATGCGACCAACCATGGTTTTACTCGGGTGTGAAATGTTCAGTCACGATGCTGAGAAAGCATTGCCGCAAGCAATGGCTGTGGAGTTGTTTCATAATTTCTCTTTGATGCACGATGACATCATGGATAATGCACCCAAACGCAGAGGCCAACCAACGGTTCACGAAAAATTTAATACCAACAGTGCTATTCTTGCTGGCGATAGTATGCTGGTGTATGCTTATGAATATTTAATAAAAAACTCCGGTGCCTCTGTTGAAAAATTAATTGAACTTTTTAATAAAACTGCTATTGAAGTTTGCGAAGGACAGCAGTGGGATATGAATTTTGAAAATCAAAATACGGTAAGTGTTACACAGTATTTAAAAATGATAGAACTGAAAACGGCCGTTTTACTAGGTTGTGCTATGAAGATGGGAGCAATAGTAGGAGAGGCCAATGAAGAAGATGCGCAGCGGTTATATGAAGTCGGAAGAAAACTTGGAATAGCATTTCAGTTGCAGGATGATATTCTCGATTCGTTTGGTGACGAAAAAAAATTTGGCAAACAAACCGGTGGCGATATTATTCAAAATAAAAAAACATTGTTGCTGATAGAAGCAATGGAGAAAGCAAATCCGGAACAACGAATTCAATTAACAAATTGGTTAGAAAAAAAATCATTCGATCAAAAAGAAAAAGTAAAAGCAATAATGGATTTATATTATGAACTTAACATCCGGAATATTGCTGAGAGCGAAATGTTAAAATATTATGAAGATGCAATGCAGACTTTAGATGAAATTGATATTCCGGAAATGAGTAAAACCGGTTTACGGAATTTTGCTCAGCAATTATTGGTAAGGGAAAGTTAATTTTTTATTCGATTAAATGGAAGTTCCACTTTTCTTTTAAATTGGAAATTCTTAATCAGCAACATTTATTTTTATGAAGGATTTCATAACAACAACATTTAATTCAATATTCTTTTATTCGAATGGTTAATTATTCTACTGTTCAATTTTAATTGTAAGAAAACAGTATTTAAAACCAAACACCATTCGCTAATCTGTGCTTGGTGTGGCCCTTACAATCTTTTTTGGTTGTAGCACATGATGAAAAAACAGAACTCAGAAATAATCCGAGTAGTAAAACGGAAATAATTTTTCGAATTGAAGTATTGATTTGAGTTTTCATCTTTTGTAAACTTATAACTTTCAAACGACCGAGTAGTGACTTTGTTGTTTCAGTTTACCAACGGAGAGAATCAAGATTTCCGATTGTCATTAAAATTTTACAATTCAATTTGTAATAAAACATCATGCTTGTTCGTATTACACACATTCAATTTTAAACTTCAGAAATTTTCGAAGTCAGATAAAATTGAAACGATGAAATCAACATCCTTTAACAAACAATTTAAAACTTTATAAAATGTTTTACTACCTTACTCGGGCAATGGAAGTAAATGGACAATTAATCCGACGGGTTTGGGAGAAAGCTTCTCCTATTCTTGGTCAGGATGCTGAGCTGTTTCGACTCGATATGCAGGGTTGCTGGATTCGCAAGAAGGATTTCAATAACATTGATTCCATCTATGGCTGGACCATCTATCCTGTAAACTCGCCTGCCAACGACTTTAGCGATTTGGGCAAATTAATTCCGGTTCACACACACAAAAATCAAATTCCTCTGGCAGGAATACAATCACCAACAGAGATGGTGTTCAGAGAAAATTATATCTGAAAAAGTTTATTGCTTTAACACCTTGCGAACTTTTCTCAGGTTCCGACCAATCATTACAAGGCTGTATAATCCCTGTGGGAAATCCTGTAGTTGGATCAGTAATTCTGTTTGCCCTTTTTCCATGGATTCAATTTTCATTTCTCTACCTGCCATATCATAAATACGAATGTTATAAGTTTCAGCAGATGGCATTGAAAATTCTAAATGAATAATATCAAAAGTTGGATTTGGGAAAAGAGTAAAGTCTAAATTATTTTCATCAGCAATTACTTCCATTCGAGCAGCGGCTGTGGTTGTGAAATTATAAGAAGCTGAAAATGAAGAAAGATTTGTTCCTGCAGCATCGCATTGTGTTTGAATCTGAACTTCGTACTGTGTTGAGGCCATTAATCCGCTGATAGTGGCAGCTGTATTTTGTCCATTTGTTGTTTGCAAAGTCCATAGGGTGGAGCCAACCGGACGCGAGCGTAATTTATACTTGTTTGCACCTGTTACACTTGCCCACATAACTATTGTGCTGGTTGAGTTTGTGCTTATAAAACTTGCAGTGGTAGTTACATTACAAACCGAATTGACAAGAACTAGTGTTACGCTTTGTATAGTTTTACAACCACCAGAAGTCGTTACAGTAACTACATAATTGCCAGCGGTTAATGCACTCAAGTCTTTAGTTGTTGCACCGTTACTCCACAAATAAGTATATGGAATTTGCCCTCCGGTAACTGAAATATTTATTGCTCCGTTTGATTGATTATTCGTTGGATTCGTAGAAGCATATGTAATGGAAGGCAATGCATTTACTGAAATTATTTTGGTGGAATTTTTAGAGCAACCATTCGCTGCCGTACCGGTAATTGAATAGGTGATAGTGGAAGTTGGTGTAGAAGTAACAGATGAACCGGTTGAACTATTTAATCCTGTTGATGGTGACCATGAATAGGAAGAAGCACCACTTGCTGATAAATTTACACTTGTTCCCGAACAGGTTGATGTATTACCACTCACAGTAATTCTTGGGGAATTATTTATGGTAATTGCAACCGTTTTATTTGCGTTACATGATCCAGAAGTTCCAATGATGGTGTAAGTGATACTTGAGGCCGGTGATGCAGAAACTGTTGAACCTGTTGTTGCGCTCAAGCCAGTTGAAGGCGACCAGGAATAAGTTGATGCCCCTGAAACCAATAACGCAGAAGAACTGCCGGAGCAAAAGGTAGTTGTTCCATTTACACTTAAAACCAAATTTGATGAAACTGTAATTGATATTGTTTTTGAATTCGAACAACCATTTGAGGTTCCAATAACCGTATAGGTAATTGACGAAACCGGATTGGCATT